>JAGAJF010000012.1 GCA_017829005.1 Oscillospiraceae bacterium
CCCGGCACTGCATAATTACTCTTGGGCTGTTCCGGCTTCTCTTCAATGGAAAGCGCCATGCCGTTTTCATCAAACTCAACCACACCATACTCTCTGGGATCTCTTACATAATAGCCGAAAATAGTCGCTCCCTGTTCCCTGGACGCTACTTCCCGCAGTACTTTGGAGAAACTCTGTCCATAGAATATATTATCGCCCAGAACCAAAGCAACACTGTCATCCCCGATAAAATCCGCACCGATAATAAAAGCATCGGCAAGTCCTCTCGGATATTCCTGTACCGCATATTCCATCCGCAGTCCCAACTGCTCTCCTGTGCCGAAGAGCTCCTTAAATACCGGCAAATCTCTCGGAGTAGAGATAATGAGTATATCTCTGATCCCTGCCAGCATCAATGTTGACAGCGGGTAGTAAATCATGGGCTTATCGTACACCGGCATAATTTGTTTTGAAATCGCCTTCGTCAGCGGGTACAATCTTGTACCGGAACCGCCTGCAAGTATAATACCTTTCATGTCTATAACCATTCTCCTTTCTCATCCTCAAATTTATAGGCATATGCGAAACGCGTCACAGCGTCTACCTAATTGTGCGAATTTATGTCCTTCTCTTAAACATGCTGTCATTTCATGGGAAGAATCCGCAAATGCATTCTTCCTGACAAAACCCGATCTTTTAGAAGGTTACCTCCCCGTCATGATCTACCAGGGATGCAGAAGTAACACATTCCAAATCCATCAGCTTCTCTACCATACCGGCACCCTTGTCAGTTTTGACTTCGACTGCCATATCCAGTTTCGTCTTCGTCAGATTTCTCGCTTTTACCTTATACATACTGCAATGGCTTTCCACGATGTTCATGATCTGACTCTCCGTCTTGTAATCAGTGGTATTTACCAAAAGAATCACTGCCGCCTTATCAACGGATATTCTTTCAAATAATAATACTATCACAGTTATGATAACCGATGCAATCACTGCTACAATGGCAAATCCTGCTCCGCAGATAATACCGATGCTGATCGCCCAGAATAAAAACACCAGATCCATGGGATCTTTGATTGCCGTACGGAATCTTACAATAGACAAAGCACCCACCATACCGAGGGAAATAACAATATTAGACTGAATGGTCAGAATAATCGCCGCTGTAATGACAGCCAGTGCTATCAAAGACAGGTTGAAATTCCGGTTATAAAATGCATTTCTGTTTAAAATGCGGTAAACCATAAAGATATACGCAGCGATCAGCACCGTAATCAACATACAAATAATAATTTCCGCCACGTCAATCCGGCTGGAAGCATACCCTTCCAAAAAAGACTTCTTAAAAATATCTGCAAAATTCATACTCTGATTCCTCCGTAGCAATTATATTTTCTGCACAAATAATATTTAGAAAAACTGGTCCACTGCAAAGAGTCCAGTTCTAACTGCTCCTTGATGTAGGATGGCAGGAATTCATCCCATTTCACCTCCAGGATACTCTGCCCTGTGGGCAATATCTGTCTAAGAGATATCTCAGAGTCCAGAAATCCTGCTATATCATTGGAAGAGGCAATGTTATAGTCAAATGTGACCCGGACATTCCCTGCTTTATGGATATACGGTGTTCTCATATACTGCACTATGACAACCGGCCTTAATGTCCGAAGCTTCATCTGGCAAAACATCGCTGCCTGCCTGGGTGAGACGCTTCTGTCCGGTTCCGGTATCCTTCCGTCCATAAAGCTTCTGCACTGATTTATCGTAATCACAGGCGTTCTCCCATGTCCTCAGAAATATTTCAACTCACACACCCCACAAGGGGTGCGACTCGAAGGAGACAAAAAGACCGAGATCAAGATGACGATTTCAACTCACACACCCCACAAGGGGTGCGACAAGAAAGGCTGCCAAGCCTGAAAAGGCTTCAAAAATTTCAACTCACACACCCCACAAGGGGTGCGACTGAAGATTATCTTGAAGCCCTCTCAGTAATATTCCATTTCAACTCACACACCCCACAAGGGGTGCGACTCTATATATAGTGCTAAAATAGAGCCGCCACCCATAAGTGGAGCGGACAAGACAATATAAATGTATATTTTATAGTATAATCCTCAAAATATACACAATAATCATATAACTCATCTGACATATCCGACATCAACCGGACTTCGCAGACCTACAGAATAATAACACCCTCAGGATCATAGGTCTCCTTGACCCCGAAATGCTCTATCTTATTCTGCCATTTGTTTCCAAGATAATATATCCGCAGGCTGTCACGGGAATTGTCAATAATTTTCAGCAAACGCTCCTTGACTTTCAGAAATGTGCCGTAATCAACATCTATCTCGAAAACCGAGTTCTGCACACGCTGACCGTAATTCACACATTCCTTAGCGATTTTTCTAAGTCTCGTCCTGCCAGCCTTATCCGTCGTGGAAACATCATAGCTAGCACTGCAGCAGGCGTGTTCACAGCGTATATTTGCACCCTCAAGCCGCCTCTGAAATCCGGGTCTGCATTTGCCGATATCGTGTATACGTCCAAGATAATAAGCCGCATTTTTCAGCTCAGGTATAGCAAATCCCGAAGCAAGGCGTGCCGTACCCTCAAGGTGTTCCTCTAAGGTCTGTTTTTCACCGTTGTTGCCGATGTGTGCAAAAATTTCCGTATCGCATCACTTCCTTTTGTTTAATTATAACATATTTACAGAAAAAAGTAGTTTTTTATAACAAAATGGAATAAAAAAATATCAAATGCTATTTCAGGTATAAAAAAGCTCCTCCCGAAAAAGGGGAAGAGCCGTAAGAAACATTTTATTTTATCTCAATATCAAAGGAAAAGCTGTAGCTTTCACCCGGAGCAATATGCTTTGCATGGGGCATTTCCGTAAGCTCCTCAGTGTCACAGCAGTAAACGGGAGCGCTCGCCCAAGACTCAAGGCATACAAAATGACCTCTGTCATCATAAGGCGACCACACCGCAATACAGCCCGAATTATCATAGCTTACCGTGACTGCTTTTCCGCTCTTTCTGCTAACAAGTGAGACCTTAGAGGAATCAGGCTTGTCCTTCATAAAAACGTCGTTTTTGAAAAGCTCTCTCGTCACCCCGACCTTGTTTCCGTTGTCAAGCACCGTAACGCCGAACTCGTCCTGAGTTATGGTCTCGTTCTTCTCATAAACCACATCATAATCTTCAAAGGAGCTGTCCTTGTCCGCCTCAAAGGGACACAAGAAACCGGGGTGACCTCCCACAAAGAAGGGCATATCATTGTCACCCGTGTTTTTAGCTTCCATAGTCACCGAAAGCCTGTCACCCGACAGAGCATA
Source organism: Oscillospiraceae bacterium (assembly GCA_017829005.1). Taxonomy (GTDB): domain Bacteria; phylum Bacillota; class Clostridia; order Oscillospirales; family Ruminococcaceae; genus Huintestinicola. The sequence goes on from JAGAJF010000012.1 coordinate 3,324, forward strand.
TGTAACGGAAAATTCGAAATCAAAGGGATATTTCGCCTTTGTTCCCTCGTCGGAGCATATCGTAAGCGTCACCCTGTCGCCCTGAACGCTTTTCCCGCCGAACTCCGTATCTCTCGCAAATCCGTGATTTGAAAGAGCATATTCCTTTCCGTTAACAGTGTATTTCTTGCTTTTTGTGTTGCATACAAAGGGAAAAAGCAGTGGAGCGTGCCGCTTCCATACGTCCTCGGCAGTCCAGATATATTCATTGCCCGCAGTGTCTTTTAAGGAATGAAGCTCGCCGCCAAAACTGTCGATTACAGCCGTAAGCTTGTCTGATCTAATAGTGTACTGCATAAAAAAATACCGCCCTTCTTTAGTTTTTTCTGCGAATGTAAATAACCTTCACATTACCCTTTTCCGAGGGAATGGAGTAGACCTCAAAAATGCCCATAGATTTAATAAAAGGGGTCAGCTTCTGAAAGCCGAAGCTTCGCACATCGAAGCTGGGATACCGTTTCAGAAGGATATTGCCCACCTCGCTCAGAGAAGCCCAGCCGTCCTCGTCGGACACCTCGGAAATAATGGCGCAAATAGCTGAACGAATAGTTTTTACCTTTAAGACCTCGTGTTCACCCTCGCCGCTTTTTTCCTTCTCCTGCTCAACGTTCTCAGCAGCTTCGGCAGGCTCCGAGCTTTCGCCCTGAGCCAAAATTTCCAGATAAACGAATCTGTTGCAGGCGGAGATAAACGGGGTAGGCGTTTTCTTTTCACCCATACCGATAACATACTTTCCCGACTCTCTGAGCCTTGCAGCAAGGCGGGTAAAATCGCTGTCGCTTGAAACGATGCAGAACCCGTCCACATTTCCCGAATACAGAATGTCCATAGCGTCGATTATCATAGCGGAATCTGTGGCATTTTTTCCCGTAGTATAGCTGTACTGCTGAATGGGAGTAATGCTGTGATTTAAAAGCACCTGCTTCCATGAACCCAGCGCAGGACGGGTCCAATCGCCGTAAATTCGTTTGTAGGTAATAATACCGTCGTTTGAAAGCTCGTCCAGAATGGGTTTGATATACTTTTCCGAAACATTGTCAGCGTCAATCAGCACCGCAAATCTTTTATCCATAAATTTTGTCCAGCCTTTCTTATCGCAATAAGAATAATTATGCAGCCTTATTCAGACGAACCGCCTTTTTTATCTTAGCAGGCTCGTCATAAGTGCCCGCGCTGTAAATAAGCTTATCGCCCGATATGTAAATATCGTATATCTGCTCTCTGCCCGAAAGCTTTGGAGAATAAACCTTGTATACCTTCTTTTTAGCGGTGTCATAACGATAAATGGTATCGGTGCTGTTAAAATAAACGCTTTTGCCGTAAACAGCCGTCTGAGAAAAGGGAATAGTCCATGCTCTGCCCTCATCAGCAAACCATGTGCCTGCAATGTCACAAATGAACTTGCTTTCACCGCTTTCGAAGCTGTATCTGTTCAGCCCCTCCGCATTTGTGTAATACCAGTAGCCGTTCAGATAGCTTATCCTCGTGTTGGACTCGGTCCAGAAAGCGTCGGTGTAGAAGCTGTCATCAGCCACAGCAGCTTTTTTAGCAGCGTCATGGTCAATTTTGGGAGCAGTCATACCCTCGTCACTCTGGAGCACCATATTGTGGAACACAGTATTTTTAGTGACCTCCGCAGAATCATCCCAGGTAACGTCCACGTGATACCATTGTCCGTCAACGCAGACCATATTCCAGATATGATCGTCCGTAGTAACGCATATGCAAGGAATATCAAGCTTATCCATAAAATACTGAAAGCCCAGTGAATAACCCACGCAAACCGAAGAACCGTCAACAAAGGCGTCATAGATATTTCTGCCGTACTCATTTTCCGAGCCGTCGTAATAAGTGATATGAGCCGCAAGACGGTCGTGAACGTAAAGTATCTTTTCCTCGTCGCTCCATTTATTCTTTATTCCGCTCATAACGGATTTGGAGAACTTCTGTATCTTTTTGTTTCTTGCTTCAAGCCCGCCATAGGAGCAGTTGTAAACAGGCTTAAATCCCAGGATATGATCCTTTGTCCTGTAGCTGATGGAAACCTGGATAACATTAACATAGTGAAGCTCAGGCTCGTTCATAACTACCGTACTGTAAATATCCTCAAACTCCTCATAGCTTATGTTGTATTTGGAAATATCCACTTCCTCCTCAACAAAGCTTTCGAGAGTGCTTTTAAAAAGCTCCGCCAGAGCGATCTCGTTCTTATTGTAGCCCTTGACCTCGTAAAGTTCATCGCTCACATAAGCCGAAGCTCCTGCCGAAATGCATGAAGCGGCAAAAAACGCAGCAATGAAGGATAAAGCCGTTTTAAAAAATTTTTTCACCAAAACACCGCCTTAAAAATTTGTCAGATGCCTTAAATCAAAGGAAGGATATCCCTGAAGCTCATCAGAAAAATATCCGCTATCTGCTTCATAGTAACATAATCCTCAGAGGAATATTCGTCGTAAACCGCCGCAGTGACCATACCCGCATTGCCTGCACTGACAATGCCCTTCAGAACATCCTCAAACACCGCACATTCCCATGGGGGAACGCCTATCATCTCCGCCGCCTTGAGATAAATATCGGGATGATCCTTGTCTGCCCCGACCTCGTCGGTGGTGATGAATGCGTCAAACATACCGTAAACGCAGTTTCTCCGGAGAACAGGCTCGTAAAGCCGCCTGGGAGAAGCCGTGGCAAGAGCAATTTTTCCGCCCCTTGCCTTAATAAGTCTCAGAGCCTCCTCAGCGCCGTCCTTTAGGAAAATATTATATCTGTATTCATTTTCCGCCAGCTCGTTGCTCTCCGAGCGAAGCTGCTCCAGCGAATAGCGAAGCCCCTTAGAGCATAAAAACTCCAGTACCTCCTCATAGGTCATAGCCGCTGCCTGATGAAGCTCCCTGTCAGAAAGCCTTATGTGATTTTTCTCAGTAAGCTTCCTGTTGATTTTTTCCCACACAGCGTTTGAATCCACAAGAGTGCCGTCAAGATCAAAAATAAAACCGTTTATCCCTGAAAATACGCTCAAGTCCTTATGTCCTCCCAAAATAAAATCAAAAAAGCTCCATAGCCTCCGTTAGCGAGCTTTTCAGCGCATAAAGCATCGGTATGATATCCTCGTCGGGGGGTATCATATCGGGTATCATAACAGGCTTCATACCAGCTGCATGAGCGGCTCTTATCCCGTTTGGCGAGTCCTCGAGAACAAAGCACCTATCGGGACTTATGCCCATTTTCTCGGCGCAGGCAAGAAAAATATCCGGAAAGGGCTTGCTTCTTAGCCCCATATCGCCGCAAACAAAAATGTCAAAATATTTCAAAACGCCTATCTTGCCCAGAAACTCCTTCACCGCCCATTCTCTTGTAGAGGAGCCAACAGCGGTAATATAGCCCTTTTTCGTAACATACTCAAGTATCTCGCAGATACCCTCCTTGGGCGGGAAACCCCTGTCCCCGATGATCTCGTCGATATACCTGTGCTTTAAGTCCATAAGCCTGTCAAAATCAAATTCGCCGTAAACCGAATTGTATATCTCACGAGTGCGCACACTGCTTGTGCCGATAGTCCTGAGACTTACCTCTTCAATGCCCGTAAGTCCCATTTCCCTGCCCGCTCTTACAACCGCACGGTTTATTATCCGTTCCGAGTCGATCATAAGACCGTCCATATCAAAAATAATGCCCTGTGTGCCGCTCATAAAATGATATTTCCTTTCATTCGGTACCTCTGAAATAGTAAAAATGCTTAGCCCTGCCTATCCATTCATACAGCAGCTCAGTCCCGTGGATAATGAAATAGATACCCATCGCCAACGGGATAAGATTGGTAAAAATTGCCTCAGCATTTACCGCAACGGTGATGCCGAGAACGATAAACACCGCCGAAAAGATCATTCTTGGAATATACCATTCCTTTTCGTCCTTGTTCCTCTGACACGCCGCAAAGGCACGAACTCCCTCGCATATCAAAGCAACGCCGACGATAATGAAAACCAGCTTACCAAGCTTGTTGAGCAGTCCCGTGTTTAGAAGAAGAAAGCCCAGCGCAAGCCAGATAACGATATCAAAACCGATATTTCTCTTTCCGAGCCTTTTGACCTGAGAGATACGCAGAATAAGAGTGATAATGCCTGTAATAAGAGCACATACCCCCAGAAATCCCGAGATCGCACCGATAGCCTTCTGACGGTTAACAACAGCCATTATGCCAACAACGATCATTCCGATGTCCGACAGAAGCCATAACAGCAGCAAAATGAGCTTTTTTCTGTCCGATGCGGAAGAACTGCCTATGATACCCAAATCAAAGCCTCCTTAAAACTATCAATCGGAAATAAATATCTGTACCCAGCAGTTTGTTGACGGGTCGTAACCCACGCCCACAGCTGTGTAATTGGAAGAGAGGATATTCTGCTTGTGACCCGATGAATTCATCCAGCAGTCCATTACCTCCTCAGGGGTACGCTGACCCATAGCAATATTCTCGCCGGCATAGCCATAGGGAACGGTAATAGCCGTAAAGCAGTCGGTGCCGTCGGGACGGGTGTGGGAGAAATAAACGCTTATCTCCTCAGCACGAAGCTGAGCGTTTTTGCAAAGCTCGTCATTTTTCTTGAGAGCAGACTTGCCTGCAGCCGCTCTTTCCTCGTTGATAAGACGAATTACCTCGTCAACGTAAGCGGACGCATCGGAAGAGGAAGTTTCGCCTGCGGACGCTGTATCATCTGCTCCCCAGAAATCGGAAGTATCCTGAGAAGTCTTTTTTTCGCCCAGCTTAAAGGACACCTTGCCGTCCGAAGAAGAGCCGACCTTAACATCAAATTCAAGAGATACCGACTTGTCATAAGCGTCATAAAGCTTAAACGAAGACGTTCCGTTCTTCTTTCCCTTAATTTTCAGAACATAACCGCTGCCGCTGCTCAGAGCGCCGCCCGAAACGGAGCATACGCTCGAATCGGAGCATTCTATCATGACCTCGCTGACATCGGTGTAAACATAAACGCTTACGCTGCCGCCCTTTTTAACGTTAACAACGTTATTTTCGGAAGCAGGGACCACAGTGACCTTGCACTTGTACTTCTTGCCGTTGTATTTTGCATAAATGTATGCAGTGCCTTCGCTTACACCCGTCACCTTGCCCTTGGAGTATTTAGCCACCTTTTTATCGGACATAGACCAGGTTATCTTGCCGCCGGAAGTGCCTTTGAGCTTCAGAGAAGCGGACTGACCCACCTCAAGGGTAACGGAAGTCCTGCTCAGCCCCACAGTCTGAGCGGCACTGACAGGCAAAGCCCACAGGGAAGCCATTCCAACCATCAGAATAAGCGCCGAAACAAATACGGCAAATGTTTTCTTTACAGAAATTCTCATCATCATGACCGACCTTTCAAAAATATCCCCCGGAGAATAACAATGTCCGTGAACAGACATACCTCTCCATAATTTTAGATAAATTTATTATACCAAATTTCCTCAGATAAGTCAATCATCTTTAATGAATTTTAACAACTGTCGGAAATACTCAAATCCTGTTTGACAAATCCGCAATGCTGTGCTATAATGAAGGAGTATACACAGGGACGGTCATATCCCGACCAAAGGAATGATTTTTCGAATGAAAAAAATTATGCAATTTCTCACAGAGCACGCACTTATGCTGGTGATAACAGCCATAGCCGCCGTGTCTCTTATACTGATAATAATCGTGTTCACCCTTGCAAGCTCGGGCAGCAGCGACAGAAAGCTTTCCATAAAGGACATATCGGGAAGCGCATTTATCCTCAAAAGCGACGGTCAGATACCCGCCGACAAGAACACGGTGCTTGAAAGCGGCGACGTGATAATAACCTCCTCCGACGGCGAAGTAAAGCTTTCTGTGGATAAGGATAAATACATAATCATCGAACCCGATACCACCTTGTATGTTAACTTTACCGATGTTTCCGAAAAGGGCAGCGTTATCGTGAATATTTCGGAAGGCTCGGCAATATGCCGCCTTGACTCAAAGCTCCCGAAAAATTCCGCATTTGAGGTACGCACACCCAACGCCGTCGTATCAGCGGCAGGAACGGTTTTCCGAACGGATTTTTCCTATCTCGACACCTATGGCGGACACGATGCGGTAAAGCTTACCGAGGTAGAATGTGCCGAAGGCTCGGTGGATATCCAGCTGTATGACGATAACGCCTCCCCCGCCGACCAGCTTATGCTGCTTGCCGAGGGAAAGAGCGCAAGGCTCATGACCTGTGCTGACGCCGCAAGATTTGAGTATCTAAACAGCGCTACCGACCTTTATTCCCTTTCGGAAAGCACCCTGAGAGCATTTATCAGAATAGCGGCAGACCGTCCCCTTGCATATTCCCTCACCGACCTGAACAACGCATATCAGACCGCCCTGGGGATATCGGAAACGGCTGCACAGACTGAGCCTATACCCGCCGAAACGGCACCTCCCCCCTCGGAAACCTCCGAAAGCGCCGAAATAAGCTTTTCAACAGCGGTAATAACCTCCGAGATTTCCGAAACGGCAGTGCCTTCCGAAACCACCGTAACCACCGAAAGCAGTTCTGTAACGGAAACGGAAAGCGTGACCACGGAATCCACACCCATATCCGTTGCACAGACCACCACAAGGGTCTACAGCGTAACAACAGCCCCGTCCGTGACCACATCACCTCCCTCTGAGACTGTAACAGCCGCTCCGACGGAAACATCTCAGCAGACCGCAGCGTCAATTCCTGCAATAAAGCCTGCAGCCCCGATCACAGCTTCGTCAGAGACAACGACTTCGTCAGAGACCACGCCGCCCGTTACCGAGCCTTCCGTCTCCGAGACCACCGTCCCCGTTTCAACTATCCCCTGGTGGGAGATAATAAATTCAGCCGCCCTTACCTCATAAGGCGTACAGAAAGGAATCAAACCAATGAAAACATATAAAACAGCCATTATAACAGGCGCTATCGCACTTGTCGCCGTCATTGCCACAGTAATAATTCTGAATCTGGGCAATGCAGGCAGCGGACTTTACATTGCGGCAGTCTCGGGAGATGTGCTTGTAAGCTCCCCCGACGGCGCGTCGGCAGCGGCAGCAGCAGACAGTATGCTTTCAAACGGCGATATCCTCACCGTAAACGAGAGCGGCTCCTGCAGGCTCATCTACCGTTCAAGAGACAACTCCAACGATGAAAACTACATAGTTCTTGAACCTTCCACACAGATATTTGTAACAGGCGATTTCAACGGCAAATCCGACAGCGAGCTTTTCCTTAACCGCGGCGCAGTGTTCGTAAGCTCTCTCACCGACTGCTCTGCAAATGCAGTCATCCGCACCGAAAGCTCCTCATATACCACAAAGAAAGCGGTAATGCGCATCTCCTATGAAATGGGCGAAGCTCAGACCGTAACAAACGCCGTTTCCTTCGGCGGCAGTTCGGAGATAAACCTCTATGACTCAATGGGCAATCCCGTGGACAGAGATGGCTACAAGCTCCAGTCAGAGGTACCCGAAATACTTGGTGAAGGAAGAACTTCCATAATTGTAAGCGGCGATGTTCCGTCATTTGACAGCCTGAATGTCCCTGCCGTACTTTCGGATTACAGTGCATCAACACTCAGAGAGCTTTTCACCGCCTCCTCCTTCGGCGAGCTTGCATTCTCGGCAGAGGAGATAAAGACAGCCTATGACAATGCTCCCGAGGAAATGCCCTCCGCACCCGTCACCACAGAGACAGCTCCCGAAGAGACTACCGTAACAATTCCAACCGAAACAACTCCTGCCGAAACCACCGTTCCCGTCAGCGAGACCGAGGAGACTACTACCACCACACCCTACACAACAACTGCTCCTCAGACCACCACCACACCCTATACGACCACCGCCGCACCCGTTACCACAACAGCGGCACCTGTTACAACTGCCTCTCCTCAGACCACAGCAGCCGAAGCGCAGTTCATCTCAGTTTATATCATCATTGAGGACGAGATAATCGTCCAGGAGGTTGAATACGGCGGAAATGCTTCACAGCCCTCCGTTCCTGAGATACCGGGCAAGAAGTTCATCGGCTGGGACGGCGAATTTACAAACATAACCGAGGAGACCACCATAACAGCCATCTTTGAGGACGATCTCTCTTCCACTGCCGCACCCGAGACCACGGCACCCGATTATGAAAATCCCTTTGAGTCTCAGACAACGACCGCAGATACCACACTCCAGACCTTTACAGTAACAGTTATAGTAAACGGTCAGGCAACCACCCAGCTTGTTCCCTTCGGCGGCAGCGCATCGCTTCCGAATGTATCTATCCCCGGCTATACCTTCCTCGGCTGGGAGGGCAACGGCACATACATCACCGCTGATACCACCATTACCGCTATCCTCCTTCCCGACACCGGCTATATCAGCGACACTCAGATAACAACAACTGCAACAAGCTATGTGTTCTCAGATGTGACACTGTAATACTCTAAGCTCACAAATAAGCCATTCTGACCGTTCCCTGCCGGAGCGGTCATTTGGCATTTATGCAAAAAGGACGACCGCCAATGAACAACCTTATCTACAGCCTTAACGCCACAATGCCCGTATTCCTCGTTATCCTCATCGGGTATATCTTAAACCGTCTCGGAATGTTCAGTGAAGGCTTTATCGCTTCATCAAACAAATTCATCTTCAACGTCTGCCTGCCCGTAATGGTGTTTGCAGACCTTGCAAAGGAAAATATCATCGCTTCCTTTAACGGCAGCCTGGTGATATACAGCGCCGTTATAACCACCATAGCCTTCGCCGTGATATGGCTGTGCGCAAGACTTTTCATAAAGGATAAGTCTATCATCGGAGCCTTTGTGCAGGCGTCCTACCGAAGCTCGGTGGCAGTAATGGGCTTTGCCTTTATGCAGAATATCTACGGCAGCTCCGGGCTTATCCCAATGATAATCATAGGCTGTGTGCCCCTTTATAATATCTATGCCGTCACCGTCCTCACCTTTGAAGCCGAGGACGCACAGAACGACCCCGACAAGAAAAACAAGCTTAAAAAAGCAGCGGTGGGAATAATCAAAAACCCCATCATCATTGGAATAATCGCAGGCTGTATCGGCTCATTGCTAAACGTCTACAGCTATATGCCCCCCATAATCGACAAGACCCTGACAAATCTCTCCCAGATAGCAACACCTCTCTCTCTTATCGTCATAGGAGCCTCCTTCGAGGGACGCAAGGCAATAGCAAAGCTAAAGCCCACCGCAGTCTGCTGTGCCGTAAAGCTGCTCATAATGCCCTTCGTGTTTCTCACAGCGGCAATACTGCTTGGTTTCAGAGACGAAGCACTCCTCGCCCTTGTGATATTGCTTGGCTCCCCCACCACCCCCTCCTGCTATATTATGGCAAATAATATGAAAAACGACGGCGTCCTGACATCAAGCGTAATAGCCGCCACCACCCTTTTATCCTCGGTAACGCTTACATTCTGGATATTTTTAGTAAGATCTCTGGGATATATTTCATAAAAGCCCCAATTTGACAACAAAAGGTTACAGCTTTGCCAAATCACTTGAACCGCCTATAAAAATCTGCTATAATAATACTGCAGGAAAGAACCCCACGCAAATGAAAGAAAGGCGGAATGATCTATGAAAAGAACCACTGTGAAGCTGCTGGCAATAGCCGCCGCAGCAGTAATGACCATAAGCGCCGCACCCTGCATCAGCGCCATTGAATACGGCTGGCAGGAGATAAACGGCAATAAAAAATATTATATGGAAAACGACGAATATGCAAAAGGAATAGTTGTGGTTGACGGCGTTGCTCAGAGATTTGACTCCGAGGGAAATTACATCGGAGTATATACGGGACTTGCAACACTCAGCAAAAAAACCGTATTTTTCGACAATGGGCTTATGTACAGGGACGGCTGGCTCAAGGTCGGGGGCAGCACATATTATTTCTATCCCGACGGCTCTGCCGCAAAGGGAATAACTGTAATAGACGGCAAGACATATTATTTCACCTCCACAGGCGCTCTGAAAAAGGATACCGCTGCCTATGAAGTCACAGCCGACAAGCCCGTGATCCTCTCGGGGCAGCGTGAAACGATCCGCTTCACCGTGACAACGGATGATATGAGCTCCGAAGCCATTCTCGGAAACATAGGAGCAGGCTCACTACATCAGTTCAAAGGCGGAAAATGGTACAAGGTAAAGCCCGACAGCGGCTACTGCATTGACGATATCGCCCATATTTTAGGCACAAGCAAGGACTACGGCACAAGCACCGGCAAGGTGACTCTCACCTTCACTCCCGAGGATTACAGGCTTGACCTTAAAACAGGACTATACCGTGTTGAGATACCAATTTACACCAACGGAAAGACCGTTACAAAATACTGTGAATTCAATATCGTTGAGCCTGCACAGGTCACTACTCCCCGAAGCGAGTATTATCTTACCGACACCAACGAAATCAGCTTTAGCGTAAATGTAAACAACACCTCCCGTATATATGCCGCGGAAGCCATAGAGCTTTTCTGCAAGAATGAAGCAAGCGGCGAATGGGAAAGGATATCCCCAAAGACTGCCTCCTCTGTCTCTGCAGCCTCATATGAAGCAGCGGCAGGCACCTCTGTCACCTCAAAGCTTGATCTGGGCAGATACAGCAAAACAAAGCTTAAAACGGGAACATACCGCGCATCACTCGGCACGGGACTCTCCTGTGAGTTCAAGCTCATTGCCCCCTTTGAATGCTCGGCAGTGCAGACCGAAACAAAGAGCGCCCGCAACAGGCAGATAACCGTAACTGTGGTGAACGATACCGACAGACCCGTTACCCTCAAGGGCTACGGCACTCTTTACCGCCTTGAAAAGAACAAATACAAAAAGGTGGAGCTGAAAAAGGGCAAGAAGCTTGACACCGAGCTTACCGTCCCCGCCATGACCAAATGGGACAAGAGCTTTGTACTCACCGATTACTATTCTCTGAGCAGCCTGAAAAAAGGCTCCTACTGCATACAGCTTAAAGACAATAACGGCTTTGTGAAATACGCATATTTTGACCTCAAGTAAACATCGCACATCAGTTCCATAATTATTATAGCACATTCGTTTTGTTTTGTCAAGTGTTTTTATAAATTTTTCCGACCCCGAAGAAAAATTATTCTTTGGGGTCAGTTTTATTGTAATATATTGTAATATGTTGATACCAAATAAATATCCTCATCTTGACATATGTAATAAAATGCCGTAAAATAAAGAAAAATATTATCACCAACGGAGGGATATCTGTGAACGAAAATAACAAACCGCTCCCCTATCTTGATACGACTCTTTCCTACAAGGAAAGAGTGACCGACCTGCTTTCAAGGCTTACCCTTGACGAAAAGATACATATGCTTTCCACCCATCACCAAGCTGTTGACCGTCTTGGGATAAAGGAATGGTTCATCGGAACGGAATGTGCCAGAGGCTATGTGACCCACGATAACGACCGTCCCTCCACCGTATTCCCTCAGCCCATCGGAATGGCTTCAATGTTTGATCCTGAGCTTATGGAAAAGATAGGCGAAATAGCGGGAAACGAGTTTCGTGCCTACTATAACCGTGACGGAAAAGGCGGACTGATGGTCTGGGGTCCCACGGTGGATATGGAGCGTGACCCACGATGGGGCAGAACCGAGGAGGCCTACGGCGAGGACCCCTTCCTCACAGGTAAAATGACCGCCGCATATACAAGAGGTCTCAGAGGAAATGACCCGAAGGTAATGAAAACCATACCCACCCTCAAGCATTTCTGCGCCAACAACAACGAAAAGAACCGCGGAAGCTGCTCCGCCAACATCGACCCCCGCCTCAAGCACGAGTATTACTATGCCGCATTCAAGCCTGCCATAACCATAGGCGGCGCATGGTCGATGATGGCGGCATACAACGAGCTGTCGGGCGTTCCTGCGGTCTGCAATCCCGAGCTTCAGACCGTTGTAAAGGATAAATGGGGACTGGGCTTCGTGGTCTCAGACGGCGGCGATTTTTCCCAGAATGTGACCTATCACAAATTCTGCACCTCCCACGCCGAGTCGCTGGCACTTTGTCTCAAAGCAGGCTGCGACGTAATGACCGATGTGGAGGAGCTTGTTACCGAAGCGGCATACACAGCGCTAAAAAAAGGACTTATCACCGAAAAAGACATCGACAAAGCAGTGGGAAACTCCCTTGAAGGAAGATTTCGTCTCGGAGAATTTGACGGCTCCACACCCTTCGATAACATTACAGCTGATATCATAAACTGTGAAAGCTCCCGTGAAATAAATCTGCAGGCTGCCAAGGAAGGCGTTACCCTTCTTAAAAACAACGGAATTCTCCCCCTTTCAAAGAACAGCATAAAAAAGCTTCTCATATGCGGTCCCAATGCCGATGAAAATCTCAGAGACTGGTACACAGGCTATTCGTCCTATGAATATTCCGTTCTTGATGGCTTTGAGCATTCTCTCGGAAAGGATAAGATCATTTATGACAATGGCTATGACAGAGTTGCCATAAAATCAAAGGCAAACGGAAAATATCTCACCATTGACGAAAACGGGAATGCCGTTTGCTCGGCAGATACCATAGGCGAGCGGGAAATATTCGAGTACCGTGACCTTGATTTTGATGTGCTGAATATCTATTCCTGCGCCGAAAAGAAATATCTCACATTTACGGACAATGTAAAAGCCGAGACCGAAAAGGTGTTCCAATGGTTCACCACCGAAACTATCCACCGCCGTAATTTCGGGGAATATGCCACATTTTCCTCCCGCACCCATGATGAAGTCACACTTGATGAAAACGGCAAGCTTGTCTGCCGTCCAAGGTCGGGAATGACCGATGAAAAGCTTTTTGAGATAGAGATTATCTCAAAGGGAACAGACAGGATAGCACAGCTTGCAAAGCAGTCCGACGCCGTTATCCTCTGCGTGGGCAACCACCCCATGCAGGTGGCAAGGGAGTGCTATGACCGCCCCGACATAACCCTTCCAAAGCCCCAGCAGCAGCTTTCCGAGGCTTCATACAGCGCAAACAAAAACACGGTAATGCTCATAGTTTCAAGCTACCCCTATGCCGTAAACCATGAAAATGAAGTCCTGCCTGCCATTGTCTACACCTCCCACGCAGGGCCCGAGCTTGGAAATGCCGTTGCCGCCTGCATTCTCGGTGAATATAATCCCGCAGGCAGAACAACAATGACATGGTACACATCGGTAAGAGAGCTGCCCGACATAACCGATTACGACATCATAAAAAATGACGTGACCTACCGCTATTACAAGGGCAAGCCCCTTTATCCCTTCGGTCACGGACTTTCCTATTCGTCATTTGAATACTCGGGCTTTAAGCTTTCCGCAAATGAAAACAGCGAAACTGTCACAGCAGAGCTTGACATAAAAAACAGCTCCGAAACAGACGGAGACGAAGTCGTCCAGATCTATTTCAGAGCCGAGAGCAGCAGGATAAAACGCCCCGTAAAGCAGCTGTGCGGTTTTAAGCGCATACATATCCCATCGGGTAAAACTGTTCATATAAAGCTTGATATCCCAAAATCAGAGCTTCAGTTCTGGGACGTTACAAGGGAAAAATTCTGCCTTGAAACGGGAGATTACACCTTTATGGCAGGCGCCTCCTCGGAGGATATCAGAGAAACGGTGAAGCTTCATATCGAGGGAGAGACCATTCCCCCGAGAATTATCCGCAAGCACGTCAAAGCTATAAACTACGACGATAAGGGCACCGTAAAAATGCTTTGGTCGAAAAAGTATTCGGAGCATTTTATCCAAAATAACGGCTATACCCCCTATCTCATTTTCCAAAGCTGCGATACAGACGGAGTGACCCTTCTTGAAATAAAAGCTTCCGCCTGGGAAAAGCCCGAAACTGTGCGTGTATATGCCGACAGCGAAAAAAGCACGCCTATTGCGGAAATACCCGTCTCCCCCACCGACGGCATAGACGATTTCAGAACTCTGACCGTTCCCATAACCCCGCTTGACGGTGAGCATAATATCATTTTCGAGCTTGGGGGAAGCTCCGCAATGCTTGAATTTAAAATGATGTAGTGTTAGCCCTTTGTTTTAACAGGGTGACGGATAACCGTTTTAAGACGCTCGGGAGCGCATTTTCTCGGATCGGAAAGGTATATCTCGTGGTGATAACGCCCCTCGGAAAAATCCTCCTTAAAGCCCATATCCTCTGCAAATTTCCGAAGCTTTTCAATGCTTGCCGGCTCGTCATCATATGTACCCGTATGCATAAGCTGAATGCAAAGTCCTTCGCACCATTTCATAAGCTGCACCTTTGATGTATCAAGGTGCGGCTTTTTCTTCTGCACCGCCGCCCTTGCATTCTCAAAAACCTCTTCGGTAACAAACTCGGGCTGACGTATCATAGATATCCACTTAAAATCATTTTTACGTGAATAATCAATGCCCTCTGTGTCCTCCTGATACCACAGTCCCTCAAGAGGCGGCACAACATACTCAAAATAACCCTCGGGCTGAGTGCCGTTCATTTTCGACATCTTCACCGTAAATGACATTGCGTAAAGAAGCTCCATCGCAGCTTTGTACTCCTCGCTCGTGTTCGGGTCGCCGCAGCCTTTTACCGCAAAAAATATCATCTCGGGAACATCGACCGCCGACGGCTTTGCAGGGGGCATATACAGCTCCTTGAACTGCTTTTTGTAATCAAGCTTTTCCATTATTTCCATTCCTTTCTGTACGTGTTATTTCTGAACTCAAAAAATTCCATATAAGGCTTGCCTGAATGATAATCCCACAAATAAATGAGAGACGGAGTTATCTCAAGCACTCTTTCCGAGGGCAGAGACGAATATCTTAGTGCCGCAGGCAGGTAATGCTTTTTCATTGCCCTCATAAAGAAGTCATACTTCACAGGCTCCTCAAGTATCTGACATTTTCCCTCAATAGAAAAATTTTTCACGCAAAGAGCCACATTCAGATTTTCCCTTATCTGAATGCATTTGAGATAGCTTATATCCGTCTGGCAGTAAAATTTACCGTCAATGACCACAACGCTCATAGGACGTGAGGACACCCTGCCTCGGGCGCAGGTGGACAGAGTCATTACACCATGACTGCCCATACTTTTCCAAAGCCGTGAAATATTTTCCTCAAAGTCCATATGCTGCTTTTTATGTTCCTCACCGAGACTTTGCAGCCGCTCTATCCCCTTTTCCTCCCACCTGCATATGGTCTCTTTAAGCCACTTACAGGGAAATTCTCCGCAGATACCGCAAAATGTTACTCCGTGACTTTGGCAGCATTTGTAAATATCACAGCCCTTGTCCCACATTTTAACACATTTACCGCCGCTTTGGATACAGCCCTTGCATTCCCCCGAGCAGAAATGCTCGCAGCCCGTGCAGTTTCCGCCGCAGGGGGTAAGCTCATAAAAATCTGTGTTCATACATACGCCTCTTTCCTGTATTTGATAATACAAGTATATCAGGCTTATTCTGACAGCTGTGTGTCATATTTTGCGGAAATATTTTTAATAAGCTCGGAAAATTCATTGCGGTAACGAACAGGAGAAATTATTTCCGCACAGTCCCCGAAGGTAAGGATATACCTGAAAAACGAGGGCACGTCCGACCATGTGAATTTAAGATAAACATTGCCCTCCTCGTCATATCGGGGCATCTCCGCGCCGAACTCGTCGATTATCCGCCACTTGACTGACTTGTCAAATTTCACCTCAGCCTCTATCTCCCCCTTGGTGTGGCGCAGCTTGTCGCAGGAATATTCGGGGATATCCCTCTTTTCAAATTTGATGTGCAGATCAACAAGTTCCGTCATTCGTGACAGCTTGAAAAGCCGCATATCCTTGCGGTCAAGGCAATACCCCCACACATACCAGCTTGACCACTGGTATATGAGCCGATAGGGTTCAATTTTCCGCTCCTCGGTTCGCTCGGGTGAGTAATATGTAAATGAGATAAGCTGACGGCTTTCGATCGCCTCTTTAATAAGCTCCAGCTTCGGGGCAACACAGGTCTTGTCCCACATGGAAAGGTCGATCATTATGCTGCCCGACCCCTCCGCCCCGTCCGCATAAAGCTTGTCCATAAGCTGACGGTACTTGTTCGTTTCGCACACGCTGTCAAGGCTTTTAAGCCCTGCAATTATGGCGCACATATCCTCTGTTGACAAAAGAGTCCTGTCTATCTTATATCCGTCCATTATGTAAACTCCGCCGTTTATGCCCCTCTCTGCCGCAACGGGAATGCCAGCCTTGCAGAGAGCTTCAATGTCTCTGTAAACGGTACGGGCAGAAACCTCGAATTTTTCCGCAAGCTCTGCGGCGGTTATCCTTTCCCTTTGGAGCAAAACGGACAATATGCCTATAAGTCTGTCTATCTTCATATTCAAAGCATTCCTTTCGCCTGTCTTTCAAACGAGTATAACATATTTCATAAAAAATTTCAAGAAAAAAACCGGAGACCCTAAGAGGAGCCACCTTTGCCGCTTCGTTGGTTAAACTGCGAGGCGAACAAAGTGTGTGGCTCGGTACCGATAATTACTTCTATATCGGTATTACCCTTAAAGATCTCCCCTGTAAGGATATGGCTTTGCTCATCAAAGATATGGCTTCAAGCTTTCAATATTTTTCTGTTCTCTGCGCAGATATTCCTTTGCGGACTGTATCGCCTGAGGAGAGCTGCAGGAGGTGTGATTAAGCTTTTCGGTAAGCTCGATTATCCCCGCATTTGTCCCCTTTATCGCCATCTTAGCCGCATTGCCCCCGCTGCTGTCACGCCTGAGCTGCATATTAACGGAAGCCGCTGTCATCATACGTGACATAACAGACGGCTCGGAGGGTGTAAAGCCCCGTTCCTTCATCTGACGGGCGGTCAGCTCCTTCTGCGCCTTGTAGCCGTTGTACTGCCTGATAAGAAGATTTTTCACATTGCTGTCGCTGACCTTCGGTATCATACTTTTCAGAGCCGTCACGCCCATGGACGCATTTTTATAAACGCTGTCCTGAAACTGCCTGTAGTCCATTATAGTACCTCTTGAAAAAATATTGCCGGGGGTTTCCCGACAGAATTATTATGTGAACAACAGGGGTATATTATTAAAGGAAAAGGCTTGCAAAGATAAGGGAAATGCTGTATAATAAAATCCAAGGGGAATTTGATTTCAAAGGAGATTTTTTTATTTATGGTTTCGGACACTCGTGAAAAATTTGTAAAAAGAGCCGCAAAAGGAATGGTATGGTGGCTGGCGGGAGAGCTTATCTGCATAATTTTCAACCTATGTATGCTGGTATTTATGATAAAATTTATGGCGTTCAAGGTGTTCACAGCACTTGCGTCCTCCCTTATCGCCAACGGACTTCTGATAAATTTTGCTTATAACTGCGCCGTCAGGGACAGGAATCTTATCAAATATCACGGCGTGGCTCATGACCCTCTGATGTCGCTTAAAATAGCCATCGCCGCTCCTCTGCCACAATATGTGATGTGGTTTGTGCTGCTGTTGTCAAAGCTGGGTGTCATTGGAGACGTGTTCAACTATTTTATCTGGTGCAATATCCAGTCACTTGCATGGGTGGACCTTTTCACCTCGGGACGAACAATCGAATTCTTAAGCTGGGGGGGACTTTTCGGACTTCTTGTGCTTATGCTTGTCGCCCCCATCTGCATTATCCTCACCTATGAATGTACCATACGTGAGTTTGACATAAAAGCGTGGCTCTTTTACGGCAAGAAGTGACAGGCAGCGTTTTTTTCGGGTAAAAGCTCAAAAAGCGCCCTGAATTCCTTCAGCCTGTATTTGCTTATGGAAATGCACTTTCCGATAGGCGATATTGTCAGGGTGGTGGAGGTCATTTTTGATATGTAATTCATATTCACAATGTAATTCTGGTGGGGAACGGCAAAGGGGAGCATACAGAATTTCTGCATGACCTCCCGCCACACGGAGCATTTCACCCTGCGGCAGCTGCCGTCCGAAAATGTCACATAAACCTTTTTCATAACACACTCAAGGTATATTATTTCCGAATAACGCAAATTTATCCGTTCGGGACGGCGCTCACAGCCATAGACCGTAAGCTGTATCATTTCGGCGGCATTTTCATCAATTCGTGGAAGAATGGCTGCAAGAGTTCCGGGAAGCTTTGAGGGCAGGCTCAGCTTTGAAATAAATCCGCAGGAATCACATTCAAAGGACAGAAAGAAATCCTCCTCCCCTGCGGACATTATTATCAGCTTGCAGGACGGATAAAGCTTGTGAAGCCTGTCCGCACATTCCTTTGTCCTGCACATATCAAAATGAGCGTCGATAATGAGCAGATGAGGAACGATAATGCGCTCGTCAAGGCATTTCATAAGCTCTTCTGCGTTTCTGAACCTGTGGAAGGCGTATTTTTTCGGCAGAAGAGCAGTTTGGCTAAAGACCGTGTCCTGAATAATATCGAGAAATACAGCCTCATTGTCGCAGCCGAAAATGTTTATCATATACATTTATCCTTTCTTAAATATTTTTAGTCACTTTATGTAAATATTATAAACGTTTTGCAGGATAAAATCAAGATATTTCATTTTCTTTAACGTAGATTTAACACTAATTTATTGCATAAAAATGAATAAATAACGATATTACGCCCAATCAGACCGTTTTTTCGGACGATTGGGCGTTTAGTATTGTAAAAATCAAAAATAATATGCTACAATAATGACAAAGAAGATGAAACCTCTTTCAAAAAAAAGAAAGGACTGTTCTTATGTATTACATTATCAGAATAAGCATTCACGGTGAAGAAAGATACATTTTCAACGAAAAGCTTTTTGTATCAAATCAGGGCTTTGCACGGAAATTCTACTCTCTTGCCTATGCAAGAAGATACATAAAGACCCACCCCGCCTGCAAGGACTACGGCTGTGAGATAATCCCCGCTTGTACGGGTTAACTCACCCTTTCGCCGTTTCTTGCAAAGTCTCCCCGAAGGGCTGTTACATAGTAGAATATTACATTATAGACCACAGCCCCGATGGGAAGAATTATTGCCGCGGGAGCAGGGAGAGCTATGGTTATCTCTGTATCAAGCACACCCGAAACCATCAGGCTCACAAGTAAAATTATCCAGGCAGGAATTATCATTGCAAGTGCAATGAATTGGTTTTTCGGCTTGTAGTAATAAACATTGGGCACACCAATGGCAATGAGCGCAAAGCATAAGGAGAAAACCGATATCATTCCCCTGCATTCTCCGCCGTAATTAAGAATCACAGCCGCCGCAGCTTCGGCGGCTATTATTATAACCAAGGGAAGCCATACCCTGATATGGGACATTATGAGCTGTTTTCTTGTGGTGGGAAAAAGGCACGCCATATCATAGCAGCCCGACGAACCGCCGAACATATTTCGGTTGTTTGCCGCCCATTTCATTGTCTTTGGTATGGCAGGCGTTGAGCCCGTTACGGGAAATACAGCCCCTGTCCACATCAGCACCAAAAAAAGTGAGATCAATCCGCAAAATGACAGCAGAGCGACGATATTATCCCTGCTCCCGAATATCATATAAACGGGAAATAAAGCGGCAACAACAGGAGAAACGTACATCTGAAAAAGTGTATATCCCGTTGCAAGAGACTTTAATGCCTTATGCATTTTCATCATTCCTTTCAATAAACTCGCCTGATATTGAGCGGTTTTTGCAGTCTGAGAGCAGTCTTTTGTGAAGCCTGCTCATAATTATCATTGAGACGATACCGAGAATAATGCAGAGTATGCCGCATATCACCGAGGGAACAGGATCTGAAGCGGCAGAGGCGATCAGCAGTTTATCAAACACGTTGTCAAACAGAAAAAATACCCATACAAGAATGCAGGAAAAAGTATATATATTCTGCCTTAACCGTAATGTTTTTTCGGGTGCGCCGCTTCTGAGCAGATCTGCCATTTTCAGTACGAAATAGAACAGTGCCAGATATGTCATAAAGACCGATGCCGAAAAGATAAATGCGGCAGGCTTTATTATAAGCACCATTCCGAAAAGCGCCGCCGAAAGGAATATCATACCGCTTAACGCTCTGTCAATTCCGATATATGACCTCACAACCGTCTCACGTCCGGCGGGAAGCTGATACAGTGCGGTTCTGCCACGCATATCCGAAAGGGTCAGACCTTTTTTCGGCTTCTGCGTCCCCTCAAATACGGGGTGACTTTCGCTTAAAGTCATCTGAGCAATTGTGTACATCATAAGCAGAAACATAATAAAATATGCATATGAAAAAGAAGCTCCGTCAAAGAAAAATGCAACAGACGGAAAAATTGAAAACAGGACAACCATTACAATTGACATCACATAAAGCACATTTACCGAGCTGTTTGTAAATGCCCTTGCGGCTTTCCTGTACTGTGAAACTGTCATAATTTTTCCTCTCCTATCTTCTCGCCGTTTCGGGCGGTATTTTCTGCGTCTCTGAGACATTTGAAATAGCAGATAAGGCTTACCGCAAGAGTAACGAAGGCGTTAAAAAGCATAATTACGCCTGCACCCATGGGCTTATCATCGGGAATATCACGGTTTATCTGTGTCAGAGCGGCAAAGGAAAAGCACAATATCATCGTACCCGTGCTGCGCCTTGCGCCGCTGCTGCCGAGACCCTTTCTTACTGCAATGGCAATGTAATTTATGCAGTATGCGGACACAATAAAAATATCCGAAAGTATAAGCGGCGTGGAATGGATAGATTCCTTGCAATTAAAAAGCATTATCCCCTGAATAACAAGTCCTGCCGTAAGTATGAGCGAAACCGCAAGCCGCTTGTTCTGATATGCCTTCACCGCTGTTTTTCTTGTTCCCGGAAATACGGCTGCCCCCATGATTATCTTACGGTTATTTGCCAGAGACAGATCCTGACCGTCTCTGCTCTTTCTTTGAGAAACGGGATATGCAGGGTCAAGCTCAATATGATAATAGTCCCACATATAGAAAGTCACTGCAAAAAGCGCCCAGAACACCGTAAGAATATTATAATTTACAAATGCAAAGGGAACGGGTGCCACAAGCCACAGCCCCATTACAGCGATAAGCGCATTATCCCAGAAGCGAAAGCCGTTTAATGTCTCTACAGACTTACCAAATTGCTTTGCTGTCATAAGTAAGACCCCTTTCAGCCGTTTCTCCTGTTTTCCCTGTTCTGCAGAATGGTGTGGACAAGGATATCCTCAAAATTGGGAGTGCGGACGGTAACGTTTTTAAACATCTCTGCATTTTTCCGAAGCACCAGCGCTTCAA
This sequence comes from Oscillospiraceae bacterium, assembly GCA_017829005.1. Taxonomy (GTDB): domain Bacteria; phylum Bacillota; class Clostridia; order Oscillospirales; family Ruminococcaceae; genus Huintestinicola. The sequence goes on from JAGAJF010000012.1 coordinate 24,645, forward strand.
AGCCGATATCCGTAGTCTTTGCGCCGATGAGAACAGCAGGGAGCATTTCACGCTTATCTCCCGAAACCACCGCATATTTTTCCTGTGCCTCGTCAGCGGACAATACTTCGTAAATGTGCCCGTCTATCATAAGGGCAATGTAGTCCGCCACCTTGTCAAGGTCTCCCGTAATGTGGGTGGAAAAGAGAACCGAGCGCTCCCCGTCCGACACAAATTCACGAAGGATATCAAGCATTTCAATTCTCGCCGCAGGGTCAAGACCCGCCGTCGGCTCGTCAAGGATAAGAAGCTCTGGGCTGTGAGCAAGTGCAAGGGCAAGCATTACCTTGGTTTTCATACCCTTTGAAAGCTCGCCGCATTTTTTCTTCACGTCTATCTGCCACATATCCATATATTTCATAAAAATGCTGTCGTCCCAGTTGTCAAATGCATAGGAAAAAGCCTTTGCGGTCTTTGCCACCGTTGTGTTAATGTAAAGAAAATCCTCGTCTGCAACGAAGCCCAGCTTGTTTTTGAACTCCGGTTCGTTTTTAACGTTGTCAAGACCCTCAAAGGCTGTTATGCTGCCGCTTGATCTGCCGTAGATATTCATAATAAGCCTTATAAGAGTGGTCTTGCCTGCGCCGTTTTCTCCTATAAGACCCATTATTATGCCCTTTGGCAGGGATAAATTTATATCGTGCATTGAAAATTTACTGTCCGCAAATTTTTTGCAAAGTCCCTTTATTTCAAGAATATTTTCCATAAAATTACTTCCCTTCGGTTATGTTTTTTATTGCGCCGATAAGCTCTTCGGGAGTTATGCCCTCGGAGAGCATTTTGTCCGCATACTGTGAAAATTCCGCAAGCCGCCTTTGCTTGTACTGCTCCATAACTGCGCTTTTGTCGGGGGCTCTCACAAAGGTGCCCTTGCCCGGGGAGGTGTAGATGATGCCCTCGTGCTCAAGGTCGGAATATGCACGCTTTACGGTTATTGCGCTGACGGAGAGCTGCGCCGCAAGCTGCCTTACGCTTGGCAGAAGCTCATTATTTTTTAGCTCGCCGCTCATGACCGCCTGCCTGATATTTTCCTTTATCTGCTCATACATTGGCTTGTCGGCAGTTGGATTTAAAACGATTTTGATGTTATCATCTCCTTGCTGTGATATACTGTGTATATCAGTATATACACAGTATATCACAGTGTATTTATATTGTCAAGAGTTAAAAAAAAAAAAATTGAGCCGCCGTATCGGGAATTTCATTCCTCTTCTACCATTTTGGCATAAAAACAGCGCACCCCTTTCTGGTGTACGCATAAAAAAACCGCCTTGACAAGCAGGGCGGTTTATATTAAGCTAATATTATGCTATAGAAAGTTCAGTGCCTTTTTGCAGCTGGCAGGAATTAACCATAACAGTGGTGCTTTTATTTATGTCGGCAGGGTTTTCGTGCCTTGTCATAGCAACGGAAACAACGGTAATTGCATTACCACTGCTATCAATAAGTTTGCTTCCATTTTTTAAATCATCGCATGAACCCTCCAAAGTAACCGAGAGCATATTTCCAATTGGAAACACATCTAACACTTTTAACATAATCAAACACCTCCGTCAATATAGTAATCATTTAATTCCTTTTCATACGCTTCCAATGCTTGCTTTGTCTGAACAATTTCAGCTTCGGTCAACTTGTATGCTTTGGAATATTTAATTAGTTTTTTCTGTGCAGCTATTTCACATTTTAATCTGCTTTCATAGTTTCCGTCATTTTCGCCAATGCGGTATTGAGTGGCATGAATAAGTTCTTCAAATACACTGGCTCTTGACGGTTTTTGTTTAAGCAAAATCGTTTTGCTGTCATATGTAATAGCTTCAGCGTGTTTTGACTTCAAATATTCATCTGTTGCATCGTTCATTTGAATAATTCCGCCTTTGGTTTTGAAAGACCTAACAATGCGTTGTAACTGACTTTTGGGCATAGGCTCTATATATGTGTTGGGCTTTTCCTTGCGTGTTAACGCATTCATTGGTAATTCACTCCCCATTTTTATTATACCACTTTCACCGGAATTGTCAAGCGGTTTTCTGTTTTTCCTCTCCGCCCAAACCTTAGCAGACTTACTCCTATCATACCCATAAACCTGAGTCGCCACGTTTTGAGCAAGCAGTCCCGCACAGCCTTAGAGAATAAATTGTAATTCTCCCGCTGTCACCGCATAAGCACAGATTTTTCGGTAAACCAACCGTACAGCGACTCAATATAATCATATTAAAGATATATTTCCTCCGCTCCCACATTTCGTCTGAACATTTCATCGTGCTCGGCAAAAATAAGGGTGGGTCGGCAGCTTTTTATTAGCTCCTCTATCTGAGTTCGGGAAATAACATCAATGAAATTCAGCGGCTCGTCCCATACGTATAAATGCGCCCTTGAAGCAAGACTTGCAGCAAGAAGCGCTTTCTTCCGCTGTCCTGCACTCATATCCTCGAGACGCTTTGAAAACTGCTGCCTGCCGAAATCAAGCTTTCTGAGAATTGTGAGAAACATGGTAAAGTCTACCGAAACCCTGTCTGCATATTCCGAAAGTGTGCCTTTCAGATGATCGGCACTCTGGGGCGCATAGGAAATTATGATACCCGAGGGAAGAATAAGCTTACCCGAAAAAGTAATGCCCTCCCTTTCTCCGCAGATGTATTTGAGGAAAGTGGATTTTCCGCAGCCGTTTTTTCCGCAGAGGGCTACAGCCTCCCCTTGTCTAAGAGTAAATGACATATTTTCAAAAAGCTGTCTTTCCCCGTAGGCAAGCCCGAAGCCTTCTGCGCCGAGAATTACATTGCTATGAAATTTAAGGGGCGAAACGCATATGGTGTCTGCCTTTTCGATCTCTTTTAAAAGCTTTGACTTCTCCTCCGCCGCTTTAAGGCTCCTGTCCTCAAAGGCTTTCGCTCTTGCCATTGCCTTTTTGGATTTTGCTCCCTCGTATGCACGCCTTGTAAGGGATTTTTCGGTTTTGGTGGGGTCAAAGCCTATCTTTTTCCGCTCGGAGCGGTCTGCCCATTCGGCACTGCGCCTTGCCGCATCGGTGAGCCTGCCAATTTCCTTTCGCAGTCTCCTGTTTTCCTCAAGCTCTCTGCTGTCGGCAAGCTCCTTTTCACGCTGCCACACGCTGTAATTCCCTTTGGTAACGGAAATGCTGTTACGGTTAATGCTCATAATATGATCGGTGCAGCGGTCAAGGAGCGCTCTGTCGTGGGAAACAAGGATAAATCCGCTTTTCGAGGATAAATAATCTCCCACCGCTTCTCTGGTATCTGCGTCAAGATTATCCGTAGGCTCGTCAATGAGCAGGAAACGGTTTTCCGCAAGGAACATTGCCCCCAGCAGCAGCTTTGTCCGCTCTCCTCCCGAAAGGGTGTTAAACGGTCTTTCGGTAATGCTCCCGTCAAGCCCCAGCTGTGACAGCTCGCAGTCTATCTCCCAATCCTCTCGGCTCTCGCATATGCTTCGGATAATTTCCAGAGCAGGCAGGCTCTCGTCCTCGGGACGGTAGGGAAAGCGGTAGAAATCCACCGAAGCGGTGATCTTTCCCCGATACTCAAGCTCACCCGTAAGCAGTCTGAGAAAGGTGGTCTTTCCCCTGCCGTTTCGCCCCGTAAGCCCAAGTCTCCAGGACGTATCAAGCTGTAAATTCACATTTTCAAAAATATTCTCCTCAGCCCCGTCATAACCGAAGCTGAGACCGTTTATAGAAATAACTGACATAAACATCTCCCCCTTCATCGCCGTACAAACGCAAAAAGGCAGCCTCGGGAATTGCCCAAAGCTGCCTTGACCGTTCATATACCGAAAATTCGGGAATTATTTCAGATGTTGACAAAATGCGCATAAAAGTTCACCTTGCCATATGTCTGAAAAATACGGACACAGACAGTAAAGAAGCTTTAATTCCCGAAAAAAATTGTACGGCAAACACACCGCATAAAAATGCGGCTCAAAAATGTATGCATTACAAAAATTATCGGAAATTATTTGCGCATCTTAACACTCCTTATCCGTTTTGATGATGTCATTATAGCACAGCAAATTTAATTTGTCAAGCAATTTTTCATATTGTATGTGTCAAGTAAAGGTAAAGTGAGAAATATGAATTATGTTGTGTTTATTTCACAGTGTCTTTTCTGTTGTTAGTCACTGTTTGCATTATCGGTGACTTACTTTCTGTTGAATTCTCTTATTTTGCCTGCCTCTGTTTCCCATGTCATTGTGTAGTAATCGATTATTTTAACCTTGAAGGTACTGTTGTTGCCCCAGAACTCATCGTCACTCTCAATGATCAACATATCGCCTTCAAAGTGGAATTTGCCGCTATCCTCAATCTCATATGAAATTATTTCGCCTTCCGATACCGATTTTTCGGTATATGTACCATCCGAATTAAAAGTCCATTCCTGATCGATATCAAGAACATGGTTTGTCCAAGTTCCCGCTATATCCTCACTTGTATAGTTCTTTGAGCAGCCTGTGGATATTATCATAAAAAACGCCGCAATAATACCAAGAACAAAAATTTTTTCTGCTTTCATCATTCTATTCCCCTTTTAAGATTGATCTGCAACATAAGATAGTGCAGGTTTCAGCATTTTGTGCATAACCTTTGTGAAGCGATTCCTTCAGTGATGTACTGTTATTACATCATCAAACATATGTAACACCATCTTTCCTAATAGCATACCATAAATCGGCAAAATTGTCAATATTTTTCTCATATTACTTCATAGGTATGAAAAATTAACTAAATTCTATTGATTTTATAGGAAAGATGTTGTAAAATAAAAAGGAATAAACTTTCTTTGTACATTTTACCGAAAGGGGAAAAAATAAAATGGGAGCACTCACCACAGCAGCAATATTCACCGACCACATGGTCATTCAGATGGGAAAGCCTATCGTCATATGGGGTCACGACTACAGCGGAAGAAAAATAACCGCCTCATTCTGCGGCTACACCGCCGACACACTTTGTATCGACAACCGCTGGCAGATAACCTTTCCACCCGTGAACACCTATGGCGGTCCCTATGAGCTTACCCTCACAGACGGCAGCGAAAGCCTTACTATTAGCGACATTATGATAGGCGAGGTATGGATAGCAGGCGGTCAGTCCAATATGGAACTTGAGCTTCAGAACGAGTGTCACGCCGAAGCCGAGCTTGCCGCTTGTGAAAATTCGGGCGTACGATTCTATTACACAAAGAAAAATCCCTACATAGACGAATTTTTCTACATTGACGAGAAAAACGGCGGTTGGGCGCTCCCCTCTGCTGAAAACTCACGGTGCTGGTCGGCGGTGGGCTACTATTTCGGCAAAAAGCTGGCGGCAGATCTGGGCGTTACCGTGGGTATCATCGGCTGCAACTGGGGCGGCACCTCCGCTTCAAACTGGATAGATAAGAAAAATCTTGTAAGAGACGAGGACACAAGGACATACGTTGACGAATATGACAAGGCAATGGAGGGCAAGTCCTTTGAGGATTACCTAAAAGAGCTTCGTGAATACCGTGAATGGGAAGCCGAGTGGCAGCCCAAGATAAACGAGTTTTATCAAAATAATCCCGAGGGCAGCTGGGACGAGGCTCAGGAATATGCAGGCGGTCCTTCCAGATGGCCCGAGCCTTTGGGTCCCAAGTCTCCATTCAGAGCAGGCGGTCTTTATGAAACAATGCTCAAGCGTATCGCTCCCTACAGCGCAAAGGGATTTATATACTATCAGGGCGAGTCAGATGACCACAAGCCGCAGATGTACGAAAAGCTCCTTAAAATGCTTATCTCCCAGTGGCGCACCGACTGGAACGACCCCGAAATGCCCTTCATAATGGTTCAGCTGCCTATGTTCATAAACCGCGGCGAGGAGGACAGAAAGAACTGGTGCCTTATCAGAGAGGCTCAGATGAACACTCATCTCACCACCGCGAACACAGGCATTGCCGTTACCCTTGACTGCGGCGAGTACGGAAATATCCACCCCGTTGACAAGATTCCCGTTGGCGAACGTCTTGAGAAGCAGGCAATGTGCCACGTTTACGGCAAGCTTTCTCCTGCAGAGGCTTACGGTCCGGTTTATTACCGCTCCTATCCCGAGGAGGACTGCTTCATTCTGGAATTCAAGTATGCTTCCGATGGCTTCGACCTCAGAAACGAGGACACTCCAAGCGGCTTTGAGGTCGCAGGAGACGACAAGGAATACCACACCGCTGCGGCGCAGATACTCAGCGGCGGAAAAATTCGTCTCACAAGCCCCGAGGTAAAGGAGCCTAAATTTGCACGCTTCAAGTGGGTAAATTACGGGGAAGTGACCCTCTTCGGCAAGAACGGCATACCCGTTGCGCCTTTCAGAACAAATCCCGAGGCTTGACGCAGGAGAAAGGAACCCTATGAAAATTTCACAGCTTTTCGGAAACGGCAAATGCGTATTTTCCTGCGAGGTCTTTCCCCCGAAGAAAAATATGCCTGCCGATACCATATACTCTACACTTGACAGCTTAAAAGCACTTGACCCTGCCTTTATCAGCGTTACCTACGGCGCAGGCGGCACCGACGGGGACAATATCACAGGTGAGATAGCTTCATACATCAAAAACGACCTGGGTATTGAGTCCTGCGCTCATCTTACCTGCGTAAGCAACACACGTGAGGACATTGATATCCTCCTTGACGACTTAAAAAAACGGGGCATCGAAAATATCCTTGCTCTCCGCGGAGATATAAATCCCGAACGTCCTCCCAAGCACGATTTTAACTATGCCTGCGAGCTGATTTCCTACATCAAGGAAAGAGGAGATTTCCACATCTCCGCCGCCTGCTATCCCGAGTGCCACATCGAAGCGCCCGATATGATAACCGATATCCGCCACTTAAAGGAAAAGGTGGACGCAGGTGCGGAGCATCTTATGTCCCAGCTTTTCTTTGACAACAACACATTTTTTGAATTTCTCGAAAAAGCTCGTATCGCAGGTGTAAATGTTCCCATTGAAGCGGGGATAATGCCCGTTGTGAACAAAAAGCAGATAGAGCGCATGGTGTCAATGTGCGGCGCAAGTCTGCCTGCAAAGTTTTCACGAATGATGGCGAAATACGAAAATTCTCCCGAGGCTCTCAGAGACGCAGGAATTGCATATGCCGTTGACCAGATAGCCGACCTTATCTCGGCAGGGGCTGACGGAATTCATCTGTACACCATGAACAACCCTTATGTTGCCGAAAAAATCTACTCTGCCGTTAAAGGATTGCTGAAATGATAAAGCTTACCTCAATTGACCGAAACGAAGCACTCAGATATCTTGCCTGTCACGATGAAAAAAGTATCGGGGAAACTGCTTCCGTCTATCTTGACGAATGTGAAAGCAGGCTTCTTGAGGTCATTACCCCAAAATATCTCTATAAATATTTTCCCCTTGAAGCTGAAAGCGGCAGACCTGTTATCAAAGGCTGCACTCTGCCCCTTGAGGGTAATGAAATTGCCGAACATCTTGAAGGCTGCACGGGAATTATCCTGCTGTGCGGCACTGTGGGAAGCGGTGCGGACAGGCTCATTCGTGTGCTGCAGATTGAAGATATGGCAAAGGCTGTCATAGCCGACGCATTTGCGGGAGCCGCTGTAGAGCAGGTTATGAACGAAGCCGAAACGCTTATCAAGGCGGAATTTCCGGGGAAATATTTCACATGGCGTTATTCCCCGGGGTACGGCGATTTTCCCATTGAGATTCAAAAGCAGCTTCTTGATGTGCTTGACGCCCCAAGGAAGATAGGACTTTGCACCTCCGACAGCAGAATGCTCGCTCCTGTAAAATCCGTTACCGCAGTTATGGGCGTGTCGGACGCTCCCCTGCCGCCCCGAAAAAGAGGCTGCGTTACCTGCAATATGAGGGAACGCTGCCAATTCAGAAAGAGAGGACTCCACTGTGGATCTTAAAAAATTACTATCAGAACGTGAATTTGTATTCTTAGACGGCGCAATGGGAACAATGCTCCAGAAAAGCGGACTTAAAACCGGGGAGACCCCCGAGCTTCTGAACATTACCCACCCCGAAATAATCGAAAATATCCATTCGATGTACATCGAAGCAGGCTCGGATATCGTTTATGCCAACACCTTCGGCGCAAACCGCTACAAGCTTGAGGGCAGCGGTCACACCGTAAAGGAGCTTATCGGAGCAGGTATTGCCTGCGCCAAAAATGCCTGCAAAAAGAGCGGACGGGAAGCCTACACTGCTCTTGATATAGGTCCTATCGGACAACTTCTTGAGCCTACGGGCAGCCTTTCCTTTGAGGAGGCATATGACATTTTCAAGGAAGAGGTGCTTGCCGCCGAAGATGCCGATCTTATCGTAATTGAAACAATGACCGACCTTTACGAGGTCAAAGCCGCTCTCCTTGCGGCAAAGGAAAATTCCCACAAGCCTGTTATCTGTACAATGACCTTTGAGCAGAACGGAAGGACATTCACAGGCTGCTCCTGCTCGGCAATGGCTCTTACCTTAGAGGGACTTGGAGCAGATGCCATAGGCGTTAACTGTTCTCTGGGTCCCACGGAGCTTATGCCTGTGGTGGAGGAAATCTGCAGATGGACAACTCTTCCTGTGGCTGTTAAGCCCAATGCGGGACTGCCCGACCCGAATACAAATCTTTACAATGTGACCCCCGAGGAATTTGCCGAAGCAGCTGCAAATTTCTCCCATATGGGCGTAAAAATTCTGGGCGGCTGCTGCGGAACAAGCCCCGAATATATAAAGGCTCTTACCGAAAAACTGAATGGTAAGCAGGCTGTTGAGAGGTCTGTTGATATTTCTGCCGCAGTATGCTCCTACGCCAACACCTGCGTTATAGACCAGCCCCGCATAATCGGCGAGCGAATCAATCCCACAGGCAAAAAGCGTTTCAAGGAGGCACTCAAGAGCGGCGATATCAATTACATTCTGGGACAGGCTATCGAGCAGGCGGGTGCAGGCGCGGACATTCTCGATGTGAATGTGGGACTTCCCGATATTGACGAAAAGGCTATGATGGTGCGCACTGTAAAGGCGCTCCAGGGCGTTACAGACCTGCCTTTACAGATAGACTCCACCATTCCCGAGGTAATCGAAGCAGCGCTGAGAGTTTATAACGGAAAGGCAATAGTTAACTCCGTAAACGGCGAGGAAAAATCCCTTGAAGCTATTCTGCCAATTGTAAAAAAATACGGCGCAGCGGTTGTGGGTCTTTGCCTTGACGAAAACGGCATACCCAAGACCGCCGACAAACGCTTTGCCATTGCCGAAAAGATAATGCACAGGGCAATGGAGATGGGCATTCCCAAGCAGGATATTTTTATTGACTGCCTTACCCTCACCGCCTCTGCCGAGCAGGAGGGCGTAATGGAAACGGTCAATGCGCTGTATCGTGTAAAGCAGGAGCTGGGACTGAAAACAGTTCTCGGCGTTTCAAACATTTCCTTCGGACTGCCTAACCGTGAGCTTATTAACAGCAATTTCCTGCAAATTTGCCTTTCTCACGGACTTGACCTGCCAATCATCAATCCGAATATTTCCGCTATGACGGGCGCGGTAAGAGCGTACAAGCTGCTTACAAATATTGACAAAAACGCCGCAGAATTCATTGCCGCATATAATAATACTGCTCCCGTACCTGCTCCTAAGGCTTCGGGAGAGCTGAACGTAAGCCCCGAGGGACTTCTTTTTGCTGTACAAAACGGACTCAAGCAGGACGGCGCAGCCATTACCGAAAAGCTTCTCGAGACAACCGACCCCATGGTCATCGTTGACGATATGCTTATCCCCGCTCTTGACCGGACGGGCGCTGATTTTGAAAGCGGCAAAATATTCCTGCCCCAGCTTATCCTTTCCGCAGGAGTGGCGCAGGCGGCTTTCGAGGTCATCAAGTCAAAGATAAGCAAGGAGGGCAGCTCTGTTTCCAAGGGCAAGGTGGTGCTTGCCACAGTCAAGGGCGATATCCACGATATCGGCAAAAATATCGTTAAGGTGCTGCTTGAAAACTACGGCTATGAGGTCATTGACCTGGGCAGAGACGTGGAATATCAGGCTGTAGCTGACGCTGCAATGCCGGAGGACGTAAAGCTTGTGGGTCTCTCCGCACTTATGACCACCACTCTCAAGTCAATGGAGGAGACCATTGCCCTGCTGAGAAAGGTGAAGCCCGGTATCAAGATAGTTGTGGGCGGAGCTGTCCTCACCCCCGAATATGCCGAAAAGATAGGGGCTGATTTCTATGCCAAGGACGCAAAGGCGACGGTTGACGCTGCAAGGCAGATATACGGGTAATGCAGGAGGTCATAGACTTTGAATATCAAACAACTTGAAACAGAACTTAAAAAGAATCATATTCCCGATTGGCATTACAATCTTTCAGGCACGGGAAGGAATGATGAAAGACTCTGCATAGAGAAAAGCAACAAAGGTTGGAATGTTTATTATCTTGAAAGAGGAGAACGAACTACCGATCTGATGTTTGATACAGAAGATGAAGCCTGCAATTATATTCTAAAGCATTTAGTAAAATGACATTGATTTTCTTTTCAAAAATATACTTGTAAATTTAACCAAAATATAAAATCGGAAAACGGTGAGACTGAGCTGTTTTCCGATTTTTTAAGTTTTCGTCATCATTCCTCTTTTTTCATTTCTGCACTCTGTTATACTGACTGAGGCTTGAATAAATCAAACCATATCTGTCAAAAATATAGCGGAGAGGATTTGATATGATGAAGAAAATTTTATCTGTAGTTTTGTCGGCTGTGATATTTGAATCAGCTGCCTGTGCCGCCGCAGGTGCATATGAGGAGTCTTTGCCCATTCCCGATGTGAACACGGATTTCAAGACCTATATGGATTACCGTGCCATAACCAACACCGATTCGGTGCAATATGCCCTCCAGCAGGAGGCATACACCGACAGTCAGGGAATCCGCCGCATTGACGGTGATGTGTGCGTGGCGCTGGGAACAGCCTATGCCGAAAGCTGCGGCGAACGCTTCGAAATAACCCTTGACTCGGGAAATACATTCACCGCCATTGTGGGCGATATCAAAGCCGACTGCCACACCGACCCCTCAAACCGTTATGTGGAGCTTTGGGAGGGTCACGGCGATATGGTGGAATTCATAGTTGAAACGGAAAAGCTGGACAAGACCGTCCGCATTATGGGCAGCGTGGGCGAATATGACAAGTACAGCGGCTCTGTTACCTCCATCGTTCCTCTTGATGAGAAATAAAAAATCACGCAGGCAGGCGGCTTTTGTGCCGTATGTCTGCGTGATATATTTTATTAGCTAAAGCTTACCGATTCCACATTAACAACCACATCACCCGAGGCGCATATCTTTTCCACAATGTCCATACCCTCGATGACCTGCCCGAAAACAGCGTATACACGTGCGTAATTGGGAACTCCCCCGATATCCGCAAATGTCCTGCTGACTTCTTTCAGCTCGCTTTCATCGCTCCTCAGATATTCCTTTTCTTCCTCCGAAAGCTCTATGGTGTTTATAAAAACAATATCGCCCTTTTCGGTCATACATACGGCTCCCTTGAAGGGCCACAAATTCACGCTCAGTTCGGGTGAATAAGGCTCCTCACTTGGTGAGTCGAGAGTGAAAATGCTCTTTAGGTCGTAAAGTCCTGCCTTCATACCGTCATAAACGCCGCTTTCCGCTTCGCTCTTAAAGCGCCGCACAGCTTCGGGGGCTTCCTCGGGATACAGCACAAGGGTGATATCCCCTGCAGTGGTGGATATGACCGCACTCTCGGCTCCCTCGGGAGGAGGGGCAAGCTGGATAAGCTCCATATCCGAATAATCCGCAGCTGTATCGGCAGCAGAAGCCTGTGCCTGCTCCTCGGCATATTTCGTGTAACTTTTTACAACGCTTGTAACCATTATGGCGCCCATAATAAAAATGAGCAGCAGGAAAACGGTGGACTTGCGCACCCTTATTGTTTTTGTCTGCATCTTTTACAGCCTTACTTTCTTGTTATCTTTGTGCCCTGACGGGTCTCCTCGATGACATATCCCAGCTCTGCTATCTTGTCTCTGAGGGAGTCAGCAAGGGCGAAATCCTTTGCTTTGCGTGCTTCCTTTCTCTGCTCTGCAAGGGCTTTTATCTCCTCGGGGATATCGTCCTCGGCAGAAACGTTCTTCTCCTCGGCTTTCTTTGCATGACCCATAAGGTCGAGGGACAGCACCTTGTCAAACTCGGCTATAAGAGCAAGCTTTGTGGAGGCATTTGTCTCAGCCTTGAGGACATCGTAAAGTGCAGTCACGGCAAGAGATGTGTTAAGGTCATTGTCAAGAGCCGCCTTGAATCCGTTCATCAGCTCGTCATAAGCTGTCTTGTCAATGTCCGAAGCAGGCTCGGAAAGAAGTCTTGCTATCCTTGCAATAAGCTTTGTATATGCTCCCGAAGCATTATCGAGATTTTCATAGGAGAATACGAGAGATTTGCGGTAATGTGACTGGAGACAGAAAAATCTGTAGACAATGGGGTCATAACCCTTTTCTTTCAGCAGGGAAACGGTGAGGAACTCGCCCTTGGACTTGCTCATCTTGCCGCTGCTTGTGTTAAGGTGATGCACGTGGAACCAGTAGTTACACCACTTATGACCCAGATATGCTTCGCTCTGGGCGATCTCGTTGGTGTGGTGAGGGAATGCATTGTCGATACCGCCGCAGTGGAGGTCCAGATATTCGCCTAAATGCTTCATACTGATGCAGGAACACTCGATATGCCAGCCGGGATATCCCACTCCCCAGGGGCTGTCCCATTTAAGCTCCTGATCGTCAAACTTTGATTTTGTAAACCAGAGAACGAAGTCCGCCTTGTTTTTCTTGTTGCCGTCCTCATCAACGCCCTCACGAACTGCAACAGCTAAATCCTCCTCGGAGAAATCACCGAAAACATAGTATTCTTTAAGCTTTGATGTGTCAAAGTAGATATTGCCCCCTGCTTCATAAGCATAGCCTTTTTCGATAAGGGAGGAGATCACCTTGATAAAATCGTCGATACAGCCTGTTGCAGGCTCAACCACGTCGGGGGTTTTGATGTTAAGCTCGGCGCAGTCGGCAAAGAATGCCTTGGTGTAAAAATCGGCTATCTCCATAACTGTTTTATGCTCTCTCTTTGCGCCCTTGAGCATTTTGTCGTCGCCTGTGTCGCCGTCGCTGGTGAGATGTCCCACGTCGGTTATGTTCATAACACGCTTCACGTCATAGCCCGAAAATCTCAGGTATTTTTCCAGAACGTCCTCCATAATATAGCTTCTCAGGTTTCCGATATGTGCAAAGTGATATACGGTAGGTCCGCAGGTGTACATACTTACCTTGCCATCAATAATGGGCTTGAATTCTTCCTTTTCGTGGGAAAGTGAATTGTAAAGCTTCATAAATTTTTACTCCTTAATTTTGATTATTACTTCTTATTCTTTTCATTAAAGCATACATCTGTCTTATCCGCATCGGGTACATTAACGCCAAGCTGCTTCTCAAGCCTGTTCAGACGGACGGACATCTTGCAAAGCTCCTGTGCCACAGGGTCGGGGATATGCACCTGATCCAGATCTGCCGTTGGCTTGCCGTTGCAGCGTGCTATCCTTGCGGGAACGCCCACCGCTGTGCAGTTGTCGGGAATAGCTTCGAGGACAACCGCATTTGCGGCTATCTTTACGTTGTTGCCCACCTTAAAGGGTCCCAAGACTCTTGCGCCCGAGCCAACCATAACATTGTTGCCCAGAGTGGGGTGACGCTTTCCGTGATCCTTGCCCGTACCGCCTAAGGTAACACCCTGATAAATAAGGCAGTTGTCCCCTATCTCGGTGGTCTCGCCTATGACAACGCCCATTCCGTGGTCGATGAAAA
>JAGAJF010000116.1 GCA_017829005.1 Oscillospiraceae bacterium
AAGCAGAGGGAGATTTCCGAGAAAATCAGACAGACGGAAAATTCTCTTTTCATTCAGAGGAACGAGAAGATCGCTGCAGCGGTTTTCAAGGCTCTGGGCAGAGAGTATATACCCGGTGATGAAGTCCGCATATACGAATATCTTGCAGGGTGCGATGATTTCAAAATCTATATGAACAGCAAACCGGAAGAAACGGAGGAAGAAAATTGTGTGTAACAAGATAAATGCGAGAACAACAAACGGCGGTACATACAGAAAACCGTTCAGCCGAACAGACAGAAAGGCGATAATATGAACGGTATGCTTATAGAGGAAATTGAAAGGCTGGATCGGAACTTTCTTACCCCGTCCGAAGCGGCAAAGGCAATGGGAATTTCAATTTCTACATTTTACAGAAACTATAAGAAGATGAAATTCCCGACCACAAGGGTAGGAAGCAGATTGCAGATATTGAAAGCATTATGAGCGGACGCTCCCTGGAGGACGCTTTCTATGAAATATACTCGAAAATAAAGGGGGCATACAGCTGTGTTTAAGGATATATTGACTGTTGCCAAAAAGGAACTCAAATCCTGTTTTTCCGATAAGGCTATCCTGGCTCAGATATTGCTCCTGCCATTTTTGATGGTATTCGGTTATTCCATGCTTATGCCTGTATTTAACGAAACAACAGATGAGGCTGACAAAAGCAATCGCACTGCATATTACATAAACGCTCCCGAATATATGGTTGACGGTTTTGTAGAGCTTGGACTCAAAAATGTAGGACATAATAAAACCGATACTATTAAAAATGACATCTCCGAAAAGAATTGTGACCTGCTTATAGTATTTCCCAAGGATTTTACTATTGCCGAGGTCGGTGCCGCAGCACTTTCCAATGTTGAAATATGGTATAACTCCGAAAGCAGCGATTCTGTTATGCTTTACAGCAAAACAATGGCTTTCCTTGACGCTTTTCAGCCCAAAGTATTTACAGTAAATGCTGATGCTGATACTGACTATGATTTCGGCGATGCGGATTATGGAATGAAACAGCTGCTTGGTATTATTCTTCCGGTGATAATACTGATGTCGGTATTTATGGTGTGTATGAATCTTGCCGCAGAGTCTATTGCAGGCGATAAGGAACGGGGATTTCTCAATACAATGCTTATTGCTCCAATTAAGAGAAGCAGTATTGCCGCAGGAAAATCCCTCTGCATTTTTGCCGCAGCTGTCATCGGCGGAATATCTGCATTTGTGGGAATGGCGGCAGCTTTACCGAAACTGGCGGAGTCATCGGGTGCAGCGGAAGGTATTTTTTACAGTATTTCCGAATATCTGCTCCTTTTCGCTGTTACAATTACTGCTGTATTTGCTCTTGCAGGTGTTCTGCTTATTCTTTCAACGGTTGCAAAGGATGTAAAACAAGCCACGAGCATAGCTCCCGCACTTATGCTTGTTCTTATGGTCGCAAGTATGTTGACGGTAACGGAAAGCTTCGGTGAAGCTGTTGATGACCTTGGTATGAAAAACGCCTGCATACCTGCGTGGAATACTATGGTTGTTATGCAGGATATTATTGCTTTCGATTATTCTCCCGCTTTTGCGGTAACGACCTGCCTTGTAAATCTTTTGTTTGCTGTGATCGCAATATTTGTTACAGGAAGACTGTTTGAGAAAGAGAAGATCGTCAATGGGTAAGTGATAAGTTTGGGAGCTTCAAATATGTTCATATCCGGTTATCTCCTATTTTTAAACTATAACCTGATTCCGCAAAACATAAATAGCAATCTCTTCCCAAAAGCCCGAAAATATGGTATAATAGAAGCATAAGAAAAGCTGAAAAACAGCACCGGAAAGGTGAAGAGAAAAATGCGGAAAATAGAGATAGTAACAAGTAATGAAAGACTGATAACCCCCAGCGGATTATCCCTTGTTGGACAGGTTCTGGGAAAGTCAGAGCTTATCAAAAAAGCCAACAGAATGAGAACCGAAAAAAGGTCACAGCCGCAAATCAAAAACGGAGATATTCTGCTGACAATGATAGGACTTCTGACTCTTGGGAAATCAGATTTTGACAATGTGAATGAATTTCACACCGATGAAGAGTTTTACAAGCTTTCTCTTGGAATAGCCTATGGAATCCCGTCTGAATCATCGCTCCGAAATCGTCTTGACGATATCGGTATCTCTATGAATACGCAAATCCTTGAGGGAAATATCAGTATGTTCCGTGAATGCGGATTTGAACCGTCTGCATTGAAATGCGGCTGCGTGCCTGTGGATATTGATGTATCACCCTTTGATAATTCGGGCAGTCATAAAAAGGGCGTTTCACGCACATATAAAAACTTTGATGGCTATGCACCCATATTTGCATACATAGGAACCGAAGGATATCTCTGCAATGCCCAGCTTCGTGAAGGAAGTCAGCATTGTCAGTGCGGAACACCCGAATTTCTCGCAAAAACCATATCGGCAGCTAAAAAAATGACCGATAAGCCTCTTCTTTTCCGTATGGATTCGGGCAATGACGCTCTTGAAAATATGCTGCTTCTGCATTGGAATGATTCTCAGCTTAAATTTCTCATCAAGCATAATTTCAGATGTGAGAATCGTTATGAGATCGCCGAAGAATTAAAATCTGTCTGCAAAAATGTAAAGCATCCCAGAGAGGGAAAAACAGTCTATATCGGCAGCACCTGGCGTGATATTGAAACTGAAAATGGCGAAAAGTCTGCTGTCAGAATGGTCTATGAGATTACCGAAAGAACCATGACCGCTGACGGTCAGATGCTGTTTATGCCCGATACAGAGATCAATATGTATTGGACATCTTTGGGTGTTTCCGATGAAGAAATTATCGAGCTATATCATAATCATGCAGTCTGTGAACAGTTTCATAGTGAAATCAAAACCGATATGGGGATCGAACGTCTGCCTAGCGGAAAGTTTGAGACAAACGCATTGATCTTGAAGCTTACGATGATAGCATATAATATTCTTCGCATTATCGGTACTGAGTCAATGAAGAAGAATGATATGCCTGTTCGACACAGCACCATCAAACGCTGCAGGATTCGAACAATAATTGATAATTTGATTCTCATTGCCGGTCAGCTCACTGTTCACGCTCGCACGCTCCGTCTTGCTCTTGGAAGAAGTAATGCTTGGATTCATACCTTCTTAAGACTTGCGGCGGCGTTTTGAGTTTTGCGGAATCAGGTATAAATTAAATATGCCGCCCGTTCTCATAGAGTACGGACGGCGTTTTCATTATAGGCTGGGTCCGCTGTTGCTGCGGCGTTGGCTTCTGTCTTTTTCTGTCAGACGCTCATATTCCTCGACTATGCTGTCACCCAAGCCGTATTTGGTGTCAATTTCTTCGGCAAGTTCGGGCTTTCCGAATTTGCGGCAGAGGGCAGAGCCTGCATTGCATATAGCGTCGATAATGTTTCGCTGGGGTTTGGTCAGGTCAGCCCTGCACTCGTTCTTTGCGAATATGAGCGTTGCCGCCGACATACACAGCTCCTTTATGAATGCCATAGCTTCGTTGAATTTGTCCGTCAGAGCTTTGATGGAGGTTTCCAATACGCTGATTTTCCCGTTTAGTTCGGAAACCTCTTTTTCGTGCTTTTCGTTGAGGATATGTTCCTGATGTTCCAATGCGGCAGACAGCCGTTGATTATGTGCGTTTTCGTTGCTGACGATCCTGCAGTTGAGAGTTTGTATCTTGCTTTCCTTTTCCTCGAGAAGTGCGTCCAAACCTGCAATTTTACTGTCTTTATCGGATATGGTGCTGTAAAGGTCAGCGATTTCTGCTTCTTTGCTGTTTATTTCGGTATTTTTCTCAAAAATTATCTCGCCGTAGTATTCGTGAGGGCTGTTTTTCTGTTTCATCAAATCACGGCGTTCTTCTTCAATGAGAAGTCCTGCCTGTTCAATCTGAGCTGCAAAGGCAAGGTTTCTTTCGGCAGATGCTTCGTTGATCTCAGCCTGCTCATTTACAAGCTGTTCTGCCCTGGCAAGCTTCTCTGACCGTTCCGACAGCTCCTTTTCACGGTTGTCGAGAGCAAGCTGCTGTTCGGAGCGTTCATCGTTCCATTTTATTTTTTCAAGAGCTAACGCAGAGGTCATATTGTCAGCTTGTTTCGTTGCTTTTTCAATGACACTGTCGGCTTTTTCTTCGGCAGCCCGAAGGCGTTCTTCCGCTTTTTCATTCTTGCGGTCTGCTTTGCGTTTTTGCTCGGCAAGGTCAGCAATTATGGAATCCTGGTTGCTTGATATGAGCTGTGCGTCCTCAACAGCCTTGTTCAGACGGTCAAGCTCGGAACGTTTTATCTTTCTGTATCACCTTTATATCGGTGATAGTGATACAGTCATCAATGGTAATAGAAAATACAGCTTCCCGAATACCTTCGTTGTATATCCTTGTGGGAGAAATGCGACTTATTTTCATAGTGTCACCCTTTCTTTTGGAAATGATGTTTTACAGTCCCGTTCCCATAGTGAAAACAGGACTGTAATCGGTTCGGAACATAAACGCAGCTTATGCATTATTCGGTAACTTCCTCATCATTCATGATCTTTTCAAGCGCAACATACCTTTCGTATGCCGAGAGAATGATCTTGTCAAATTCATCTCTGGTTTCGGGATCAATCGGATGAATAATGTCACGGTAAATGCCGTTCTCGTCCTTTCGGCTGGGCATAGCTGCAAAGAGTCTGTCATTGCCCTGCACGATCTTTATCTCGTGTACTGCAAGGCAGTTGTCGATAGTGATCGAAACAATAGCTTTGAGGTTACCCTCGGGAAAAGTTTTTCTGATCTTAACGTCGGAAATGTTCATAAAAAAATCCGCCTTTCTTAGATTATTTAGGCTTATCAAGAAATCAACAGCTGCCAGCATATTCGGTGGACAAGTTTTATCGTCTGAGGAACGGGTTTCATTGGTTTGCAGATGAACAGCCGTCTGAAGAAACCAAAGATCACGTTGAAGCTGTGCTTGAAAGCTGCAATTGGAAAATAGATCAGGTGCTTACCCATACTTGTCCCTTAAAGTATATCCCTACAGAAGCGTTTTTGCCGAGCATTGATCAGAAAACAGTTGACCGCAGCACGGAAGAATGGCTTGATACTCTTGAAGAAGAACTGACATATAAACGCTGGCTCTGCGGTCACTGGCATATTGACAAGCGCATTGACGATTTTCGGTTTGTGATGAATGATATTATATTATGATCTCTTAGGTAATGACCGGTGATATTTTGCCGGCAAAATATTTATAAAAAAAACGGCATAACTTACAGAAAAAATGTAGGTTACCATTTTGAGTGGTGTTGGGGTTATATGATGTTAGAGGAGCAGACAACACTATTTTTGAAAAGTTGCAAATAAATTGACATATATCTATTGAAAAGTCAGAAAAACTGTGGTATAATATCATTGAAAAGTCATAACAGAGGTGATATTATGCTATACCGCAAGATTGAAAAGGTGATCACAGAGCATTTGCAGTCTGATTCCAAGAAAATCCTTTTGGTTGACGGCGCTCGTCAGGTTGGAAAAACCTATATTATTCGTTATGTCGGCAACAAGCTTTTTGAGAATTTTATTGAAATAAATATGGTCGAGGATTCTCTCGGCGACCGACTTTTTGCAAACACAAATACCATAGAGGATTTTTATCTTCAAGTCAGTATGCTTTTCGGCGATAAAATGAAGAAAAAAGAAAATACTCTCATATTCATTGACGAAATACAAGCGTATCCCCACCTGCTTACGCTGCTGAAATTTCTGTCGCAGGATAACAAATTCACATATATCGCAAGTGGTTCGCTTTTAGGCGTTACGCTTTCGCAGACAACTTCTATTCCAATGGGCAGTATTCGTAAGGTCAGAATGTTCCCTCTTGATTTTGAGGAATTTCTGTATGCCAACGGAATGAACGAGATCGTCATTTTATCTTTGAGGAAAAAGTTTGAGCGGCTTGAAGCTCTTGACGAGCCTATGCACAATAAAATGATGGATGTGTTCCGAAAATTTTTGCTTGTGGGAGGGATGCCCGACTCTGTAAACTCATACCTTTCCGAAAAAAATATTCAGTCCGTCCGTGAGATACAGAAGGAAATTCACGATTATTATGCCGCAGACGCTTCCAAATATGATGAGGAAAACAAATTGAAGATCCGTAGGGTGTATGACCTTATTCCATCGAATATGGAGAATAAGAAAAAGCGTGTTATTGCGCAGAGTATCGAAAACAAAAAGGGCAAGACCTTTAATGATTATTGTGATGAGTTCGAGTATCTTATCAGCGCAGGCATTGCTCTGAATGTTCAGGCAATTTCAAATCCTGCGTTTCCACTGATTGAGTCAACCGGAAAAAATCTGCTGAAGCTTTATCTCAATGACGTTGGTATTCTGACGGGTATTCTCTACGGAAACAATATCCGTGCTGTCCTTGATGATGAACGGAGTATCAATCTCGGTTCGGTCTATGAAACGGTTGTGGCAAGCGAACTTATTGCTCACGGACACAGGCTGTTCTATTATGACAATAGGAACAAAGGTGAAGTTGATTACCTTATTGACGATTACGACAGCCTTTCCGCCGTACCGATCGAAGTAAAATCAGGAAAGGACTATACTGTCCACAGTGCGCTCAATACTTTTGTGCAGAATGAAGATTATCACATCAAGAAAGCGTTTGTTGTATCGAATGAAAGGAGTGTAATGCAAAAAGGCAAGATAACCTATATCCCTATCTATTATATTATGTTTTTTAATGCTGATTCGGGGAGCGGGAATATGAAGCTTTAGTACCATTATTGCAAAAAAGTATACTTAACGTGCAGAAAGCCTTTCTCATAGAGGTATAAGGCAGTATTGAAGAAATTTCAGCATAAAAAAGCACTCCACCGAATTATATCAATTCAAGCGGAGTGTATTATGCAGAAATATACCTTGGTCTTTGGTCATTATTTGGTCTTTAAAGCTGCGAAAAGATATCCGAAACTACCGAAAACGGATTTGCGCAAATTGCCGTAAACACACGTAGAATAGCCATTTTCGACAATTTGCTAAAAAGCAGAAAATTGGACTTTGGCAATTCAAGTCTGTAAAGGGAAACCAAGCTGATATTTGTCCGTGAGTACAAGAACAACAAGCTGGGGGCGGCGCCATATACATTCCTGGGCATGGCTGATTATGTAAAACACGAAGGCTCAAAGCCGATGAATGTTGTGTGGAAGCTGCGGGAGCCTATTCCCGCTAAGTATATTAAGAAGACTAATAAGTTGGTGGTATAATGTTGGAAGTTGTAGCAGCACTAATCCGCAAAGACGAAAAATTACTTATCTGTCAGCGTCCTGCAAATAAAAATCTTGGTCTGCTGTGGGAGTTCCCCGGGGGCAAGATCGAACCGGGTGAAACAGGCGAACAGGCGATTATCCGTGAATGCCGTGAGGAGCTTGGAGTGACGCTGAAAGTTGACAGCTTCTTTATGGACGTTACTCACGAATATCCCGACAGGACGGTGCATTTATCGGTGTATAACTGTTCGCTGACTGACGGAGAGCCTGTTATGTTGGAGCATAACGATATGCGTTGGATAACGGCATCTGAGTGCAGTGAATTTGAGTTTTGCCCTGCCGATGTGGAAATATTGGTGAGGCTTGTTAAATGCGAAAAGGTATATTTATATGATCATTTCTGTCCTGTTTACAATAGAATTATTGATTCTGAATTGTGTTACGAGAGTATATCCCGGTAGTACCTGTATAGCTCAAGCTTGATAGTTACATTCTTCATAATATCATCTCCCAATAAGTTCAAGGATTTCTCCCTTTTCGGGCATTACCTTTAATGCCCCTCTGCGTGTTGTGATAAGTGAAGCTGCCCCGTTTGCAAAGGTAAGAAGCTCTTTCAGGTCATTCTCCGTAAGACGGTTTATATCGTGTTCAAGGATAAAATTTAACGCACTTCCGCAGAAGGTATCTCCTGCGCCTGTGGTCTCAATGGTATCGACCTTGAACACTCCGCACTCTGCTTTGATATCCCCGTAATATGCACGGCTGCCGTTTTTGCCGAGTGTGGCAAATGCAAGCTTTATATTGTACTTTTCCATAAGCTCCCGAACAGCCTTGTCGTAATCGGTAAGTCCCGTCATAAATTCTATCTCATTATCGGAAATTTTCAGAATATCACATTTTTCAAGACCGTATTCTATCTCACGCCTTGCGTCCTCAAGAGAGTTCCACAAGGGCGGACGGAGATTTGGGTCAAAAGAAATAAGCGCACCGTTTCCCTTTGCGATATCAATTGCAAATCTTGTTGCTTCACGAACGCCCTCGTGTGTTGAGGAAAGAGTTCCGAAGTGGAAAATTCTTGCGGACTTTACTATATCGGCATTGATCTCGTCTTTTCCGAGCATCATATCTGCACCGGGGTCACGAATAAAGCTGAACTCCCTGTCACCGCCCGGAAATGTGTGAACAAAGGCAAGAGTAGTGGGGACTTTGTTGTCCGTCACAAGATTTGTAACGTCAATTCCTACTGTCTTTACGACCTCGGCAAGCTGTTTGCCGAAAATATCGTTTCCAACCTTGCCGATAAATGCGGTTTTCTTCCCAAGCTTTTGCAGCATTGCAAGAACGTTGCAGGGCGCACCGCCCGGGTTTGCTTCGAATATGGGATTTCCCTGTGCGCTTATTCCGTTTTCGGTGAAATCAATAAGCAGCTCACCAAGTGCCACAACATCATACTTTTTCATTCAAAACACCTCATTCCGAAACGGCGTACAGCTCATAATTTTTTGCCGAAATTTCATCGGACAAGCCGTAAACCGTATTTGTCAGCACATACTCGCCGTTGTTGATGTACACTTCAATAAGGTTTTTGCAGGCGTAAATATCAAGGTGATCTCCCTCTTTTATTTCGGGAGTTTCAAATACACATTTTATCTCGTTATGTCCCGAAAAAACGTTGGAACGGTCAGCGATAATGCGGTCATTATTCCTTGAAAGCTTATATCCGCCGATGCTTATTTCTTCGCCGCTTTTCATATCAAGGCTCAGCTTGTAACCGCCTTCACCTGCTTCTGTGGGAGAAGAAATTTTTCGTGTAAACAGCTTGACCGCATTGGGGTGTGGACGGAAATATATGTGGTTATTTCTAACCTCAACCACTCTTGGAATACAGTAAATTCCGCTGCGATTTTTCTCAAACGGCTCGGGCATTCTTGCCCACGCAATTACAACTCTGTTTCCGTCTTTATCAACATTGCTCTGAGGAGCATACAGATCTTCACCGCAGTCAATAAGCTGCCAACTGTCGGAAATATTCATCTCGCCCGTTTCCTCGTTGAAGTCGGCAAGAGCGCATATTGCCACAGAATCGTAAGGCTTTTCGTCCTTTAAAAATCCCATTGGTGAGAATACGATAACGCCCTTTCCGTCCGTTTCAAAATAGTCGGGACATTCCCACATCCAGCCCATGTTATCTTTCTCGGTGAAGTTCAGATATTCCCAGTTCACAAGGTCGGTGCTTTTGTAGAAAAGCAGACGTCCTTTTTTATCTGCGGTGCTGCCGATAACCATATACCAGGCGTCTTTTCCGCGCCATACCTTCGGGTCACGGGTGTGATTTTTGCAGCCGATATTTTTATCCTCAATAGGAGGAATAACAGTGAATTTATCGTTTATATTATCAAAATCATAGCCGTTATCGGAGGTAATGGAAAGCTGTGCGGCAGTAAATTCATCGTTAAGACAGCAGTTGATATTTTCGGGATCTTCCTCGGTGTAATCAACACCTGTGTAGAAGATATGCAGCTTGCCCTTATGCTCAACAGCACTGCCCGAAAAGCAGCCGCTGCGGTCGTTTTTCTTTGTGGGGAAAAGAGCAATATCCTTATGCTCCCAGTGAACAAGGTCGGTGCTTACGGCGTGTCCCCAGTGCATTCTTCCCCACTGAGGAGCATAGGGAAAATGCTGATAGAAAAGGTGATACTCACCATTGTAATAGATAAATCCGTTGGGGTCGTTTATCCAGCCCTTAGGCGCTTTCATACGAATAATATCAGACATATCTTACCTCCGTATTCTTGTCAAAGAAATGTAATTTTGCAGGATTGAAAACAAAATCTATTTTGTCACCGATTCCACTGATCTCATACTTTGATACTCTTGCGATTGTCTGACTGCCGCCGAATGTAAAGTACAGATTGTTTTCGTTGCCCATTACCTCAGCGTTTTCAATTACAGCTGAATGCTTGTTTTCGGAAAACACGTCAAGATTCTGCTGGTCGAGCTTGATATCCTCGCCACGTATACCGAGTATCATCTCGCCCTGCTGTGCGGGAAGTTTGAAGATAACGGAATCGGGCAGCTTCATCGTATTGCCGTCTGCAAAGGTAATAATATTGCCTTTTAGGATAATATCATAGAAATTCATCTGAGGAGAACCGATAAAGCCTGCAACAAACTTATTTGCGGGGTGTTCGTACAGCTCCATAGGCTTGCCCACCTGCTGAATAACGCCGTTTCTCATTATAACGATACGGTCAGCCATTGTCATAGCCTCAACCTGATCGTGAGTAACGTAAATGGTGGTGCTGCCAAGCTCTCTGTGCAGCTTGCTTATCTCGTTTCTCATACTAACTCTGAGCTTTGCGTCAAGGTTTGAAAGCGGCTCGTCCATAAGGAAAACCTTCTGATTTTTAACGATAGCTCTGCCCAGTGCCACTCTCTGACGCTGACCGCCCGAAAGATTTTTCGGCTTTCTGTTACGATATTCTTCAAGGCCGAGAATGTTTATCGCCCAGTCGGTCTTGCGCTTTATCTCGTCCGCAGGGACTTTCATATTTTTCAGACCGTAAGAGATATTCTTCTCAACTGTCATATGAGGATAAAGTGCGTAGTTCTGGAATACCATTGCGATTCCTCTGTCACGGGGAAGAACGTCGTTGACTTTCTTTCCGTCAATGTAAAGCTCGCCGCCCGTAATATCCTCAAAGCCTGCAATCATTCTCAGAGTGGTGGATTTTCCGCAGCCGGAAGGACCTACAAATGCGATAAACTCGCCCTCGTTTATTTCAAGATTAAAATCGGTAACGGATTTTTTGTCGGCACCGGGGTACTGCTTTTCAATATTTTTAAATTCAATAAAGCTCATATTTTAGCCCTCCTTGGAACCTGTTGATACAACGCCCTCCACGATCTGCTTTGAGAAAAGAGCGTAAATGATGATTACGGGGATAGTTATCATTGTGATTACTGCAAGGGTCTGTCCCATTGTGGTGTTGTCGTTTGATGTAATGGAGTTAAGTCCTATCTGTGCCGTTAAAAGGTCGCTTGATGTGAATACCAGCGAAGGCCAGAGATAGTCGTTCCATACACCCAGGAATGTGAATACGCTTACCGTTGCAACGACTGTTTTGGACATTGGCAGCACCATTGTAAAGAAGTATTTCACAGGGCTGCAATAGTCAAGCTGTGCAGCCTCCCACACATCGTCGGGAAGGCTTACGAAAACCTGACGGAACAGGAAAATATTAAAGGGATTTACTATCATGGGAAGTATGTAGCCGAAAATCGTATTGAGCAGTCCCATCTTTGCAACAAACAGGAAGTTTATTGTGATAATGGTTTCCGAGGGGACTATCATCAGCATCATAATGATAAGCGCCCAGCGTTCTCTGAACGGGAATTTTATCTTTGCAAGAGCATATCCTGCAAGTCCGTTTACGATAACGCCTGCGACAATAAGTATCGCCGCATAGAACAGGGTGTTCAGCATATAGCGGATAAAGTCGGTGTCCTTTATAACGGTAACATAATTTTCAAAGAAGCTGCCGTTTAATGCAGGAGGAACAAAGGCTCTCAGAGAGTTCATATCAGCCGTAATTGCTGCGTCCGTTTTGAAGGAATTTGCAAGCATCCATATTACGGGGAAAAGGAAGAACAGGGACATTACAAACAATATTACTGTGAGAATTATTCTCGGGATACTATTTTTTCGCATTGCTCTTCGCCTCCTTATCCTTTGTGAGAACGGACTGGATAATTGTGAGAATGATAACGAATATCACAAAGATAACAGCCATTGCCGAAGCAAGTCCTATTTCCCAGTTTACCGTACCGGTTTCGTAAATATCATAAACAAGTGTGTATGTGGAATGTGAAGGGCCGCCGCCTGTCATTACCATAGGCTGAACTATCATACGGAATGCACCGATGGTTACGGTGATGAAAACGAAAACGCAAAGGGGTTTAAGCTCGGGTAAGGTGATGTCCTTGAACTGCTGCCAGGCGCTTGCGTGATCCATTTCCGCAGCTTCATAAAGTGCAGGATTTATTGCCTGCAAGCCGCCCAGGAAAATTATCATCTGATATCCAACGCCCTGCCAAACACTCATTATTGCGATCGAAGGGAGTGCCTGTTCTGCGCTGTAAATAAAGGGCTGCGCTTCAATGCCTATCTGTGCAAGCATTGTGTTCAGTATTCCCTCGGGGCTGTATATCTGCATCCAGAGGTTTGAAACTACCGCAAGGGACATTACAACGGGAATGAAAAATGCTACCTTGAAATATTTCTTGCAGACGGTCGCCTTGTTTATCAGAAGCGCAAGTCCAAGTGCGCCTAATGTCTGTGCGGGAACTATTATCAGCACGAATTTCACCGTGTTCCAGAACGCTGTTGTGAAAAGCTCGTCCTTGAAGATGTCCGAATAATTTGAAAATCCCACAAAATGTGTAAGGTCGGGATTTAGTGCAAAGAAGTCGGTAAAGCTGAATATCACCGTTAAAAGCATGGGCAGGAATAAAAACAGCGTCAGCAGAACAAGTGCAGGACCGAAAAACGCCATACCCATTATTGAATTTATCTTGTTACTCTTCATTTTCTCTTGCGTAACGCTCCAGCTTAGCGTTTATCCTTTCTGTAGATTTATCCAGTTCGCTCCGGGCGTCCTTGCCGCTGAGCGCAATGCTCTCAAGTGCCTGCTGGAAGGAGGTGCTGACCTGCGGATAAACAGGTGTCTTGGGTCGGGGGTGTCCGTAATCTCTGAGCTGCTCATAAAGGTGACGGTAATTTTCGTCCTCGGTGAAAACGTCTATCTTGTCGTATGCTCCATAAGTCGAGGGCAGGCTCTTTGTAAGCTCATAAAGGAGAAGTCCGCTTTCCTCATTGCTCATCCATTTAACAAGCTCTGTGGCAGCTTCTATATTCTTCGCCTTTGAGGTTGCCGCATACGCCCATGAGCCTGTGGGAGTGTATCTTCCAACCTCCCAGTCATCGCTTACAACATAAGGCGCAACGCCAAGGTCAATATCGGGATAGCTCTGATAAATCGTATTAACCTCCCATGCACCGTCAAATTTGAATGCCGCTCTGCCGCTTTCAAAAAGCTTTTCGATAGGTGCGGCAGACATATATTTGTTTTCCACCATACTGCGGAAATACTGCATTGCATTTACAACTGCATCTGAATTAAAATAGCCGTCAACAGTAAGTCCGCTTTCGCTTACAAGATCTGTTCCGCCCGACCATACAAAGGGAGCGTAATAGTAAATGCTCGCCTCGCCGACAGGGAAGGTCATATCAAGAGGATAGCCGTTTTTCTCTGCCATGATCGGCTTCAGCTTTTCAAGTATTTCGGAAAATTCCGTCCAAGTCCAGGGGTCGTCCATAGTCGGCACTTCAATTCCTGCTTCGGCAAGAATTGCTTTGTTGTAATAAAGTCCCACGCTTGACTCCATTGCACCCAGCGCATAGAGCTTTCCGTTTACCGTTCCCTGCTCGATAATGGAATCAAGATAGCGGCTTTTTTCATCTTCGGAAAGCTCCGCAAGGGGCTGTATAATGCCGTTTGCGGCATATGCGGAAACGTTGGGACCGTCAACGGTGATAACATCGGGAAGATCGCCAGACATAACGGAAGCGTTTATTTTATCGGAATAACCTCCGCCGCTGTCATTTCTCGGTATAAATTCTACATTTGCAAAATATTTTCCGTTGAAATTCTCATTAAATGTTTCAACCGATTTTTTATAAGCCTCGCCTTCGGGAGTATCCTCAATGGTATGCACCCACATACTTACAAGTATCTCGCCCTCGTCGAAGCCTGCCACATCTCCGGGCTGAATTTCGCTTTTGCCGCAGCCGCCAAGACACCCTGCAAGCAGCAATGCGGAAATCCCCGCCGATATTGCTTTCTTCATACTCCTGCTCCTTTCGTCATTTGTAATTCCGCTTTCGTAACCGGTAAAGTAACCGGTTACTTTATGCTTACAGTATAACCCGAATATCACCATATGTCAATAGATTTTTTTCATCTTCATTAAAAATGTTCAAATATATTTTGGTATTTTGTACCCATTTCACAAAACCGGTTACTTTACCGGTTACACTATTGAAATTACGGGATTTTTGTGATATGATTGTTTTAATGGGAGGCTTTCGTATGAAAAAGAATGTAACCTTTAATGATATAGCAAAATATACGGGATTTTCAAAGACCACAATATCAAGATATTTCAATGATCCCGAATCGCTGACCCTTGAAAATCAGCAGAAGATAGCCGATGCTCTTGTTGCCCTCGATTACAAGGAAAACAAGGTCGCCCGTATCCTTGCAAACGGAAAGACCGAGTTTATCGGCATAATCATACCCAATCTCTTTCTGCATTATTATTCGGAAATGTTGGATAAGATACTTGCCACATATGATAAATACGGCTACAAATTTCTCGTTTTTGCAGGCAACGAAAACAAGGACACCGAACGGAAATATATAGCGGAGCTGCTTGCATACAAAATTGAGGGAATGATAATCCTAAGCCACACCATCCCCTCAGAGGAGCTTGCGACCTATAATGTGCCGATAGTAACTGTTGAACGTGAGGACAAATATGTTTGCAGCGTAAATACAGACAACTATATGGGCGGTGTGCAGGCGGCAGGTCTGCTTGTAAAAAGCGGCTGCGATGTGCTTATCCATATAAATTCGGACGTTTCAAAGGACGTTCCATCCTATGGCAGAATAACGGGCTTCTGCGATATATGCAAGGAACGAAATATCCCACACGAGCTTATTCTGACGGATATGGGAAACAGCTACTCCGAGACCTCCGCTGTAATTGAAGGTCTGCTTGAAAATATTGAGAAAAAGTACAACGGAAAATGCAAGGGTATTTTTATGTCAAACGACACCCACGCAAATATTCTGCTTAATATTATTATAAGGAAATACGGCAGGCTGCCCGAAGATTACAAGATAGTCGGCTTTGACAATTCATCTATTTCAAGAGAAGCTGTTGTTCCCATAAGCACAGTGGGTCAGCAGATAGATGCAATGGCAAATGAAGCAATGGAGCTGCTTATGATGCAAATTAACGAGAGAAAAAAGCGGAAACCGACTTCTCTCGAAACGCCTGTACATAAGGTTATTACGCCTGTTATTTTTCGGAGAAATACGACAGGTTAATGTGAGAATTTTTACAACACTTTTAATTAGGAGGTATTGTTATGAGTAAAAAATTAGTTGCATATTTTTCGGCAAGCGGTGTGACAAAATCAGCAGCCGAACGGCTTGCAAAGGCAGTCGGTGCCGACCTGTTTGAGATAAAGCCTGCACAGTCGTATTCAAAGGCAGACCTTGACTGGACTAACAAAAAAAGCCGCAGCAGCGTTGAGATGAGTTCTCCCGATTCACGTCCCGAAATTGTTGAAAAGCTTGATAATATGGCAGATTATGACGTTGTGTTCGTGGGATTTCCTATCTGGTGGTACGTTGCCCCCACGATCATTAACACATTCCTTGAAAGCTATGATTTCTCGGGTAAAACAGTTATCCCCTTTGCGACCTCGGGCGGCAGCGGCATGGGAAAAACCGAAGAAGTTCTTCACAAGATATGTCCTGCCAAGTGGAAAAACGGCAGGGTATTAAACCGTGCGTCAGATAACGACCTGAGCAAATGGGTCGATGAACTTGATATATGAGGAAAGGTGATATTTATGTTAGGAAATTTCGTTTACTCAAACCCCACAAAGCTTTATTTCGGCAAGGATTCGCTTGATGATCTCTCTTCTGCTCTGAACGGTTATACCAAGATAATGCTTGTTTACGGCGGCGGTTCAATCAAGAAAAACGGTCTTTATGATAAGATAGTAAAGATACTTCATGACAGCGGCAAGGAGATAATCGAGGACGGCGGTGTTATGCCTAATCCCACCGTTGAGAAGCTTTATGAGGGCAGCAAGATCGCAAGAGATAATAACGTTGATTTTATCCTTGCGGTAG
Organism: Oscillospiraceae bacterium; assembly: GCA_017829005.1. GTDB lineage: Bacteria > Bacillota > Clostridia > Oscillospirales > Ruminococcaceae > Huintestinicola. Next base: position 16,290 of record JAGAJF010000116.1, read on the forward strand.
GCGGCGGCTCGGTATGTGATTATTCAAAGGCTGTTTCCATTTCTGCATACTGTGAGGGCGACCCCTGGGATAAATATTTCATCAAATTTGAAGAACCCGACTGCAAAATAATTCCCGTAGGCTGCGTGCTGACAATGGTGGGCACAGGCTCAGAGATGAACGGCGGCTCGGTCATCACAAACCACGCTCAGAAGCTGAAAATCGGTCACGTTTTCGGTGAAAATGTGTTCCCGAAATTTGCGATTTTAAATCCCGAGGTGACATTTTCTCTTCCCGAATATCAGATGAAGGCGGGATTTTTCGATATAATGTCCCATATTCTTGAGCAATATTTCTCGGGTAATGACGACAATACATCCGATTACATAATGGAGGGACTGCTCCGTTCACTTATCCACAGCACAAAAATTGCAGTTAAAAATCCCACCGATTACGAAGCAAGAAGCAACATTATGTGGACAGCCACATGGGCGCTGAATACCCTTGTTGCAATGGGCAAATCCACCGACTGGGAGGTTCATATGCTTGGACAGGCGGTAGGCGCTCACACGGACGCAACTCACGGAATGACCCTCTCTGCGGTTTCTCTGCCCTATTATCGTTACATAATGCCCTACGGTCTTGACAAGTTTGTAAGATATGCGGAAAATGTATGGGACGTTGACCCCACAGGCAAGACAAAGGAGCAAATCGCTTCCGAGGGACTTGCGGAAATGGAAAAATATATGGGTGAGATAGGTCTTGTGATGAATATCTCCGACCTTGGCGTTACCGAGGATATGATAGAAGGCATTGCAGACAGCACGCTGATTATGAAAGGCGGTTACAAGGTGCTTGACCGCGACGAGGTCATCAAAATTCTCAGGGAGAGTATGTAATACGCAATAATTTGCAAAAAAGCTCTCAAATGACGATATCCGGCTGAATATCATAAGCAGCCGGAAAGTAAACTCACCGAGACGCAGAGGCGGCTGAAAAGACCTGAGCTTATCCAAAGCGGTAATGAAGGCAATACAAAGCTGTATGATCTTATTATGCCGAAGGCGAATTTTTTACCCGATACAGAGATCTGAAAACCACTGTGAAAATATCACGGAATTTGCTTTTTGCGAAAGCTTGCCGCAGGCTTCTGAAATGCTTGGGTAATCTGCCCCGTAACCGTTACAGATATCGCACAGTGCGGTAAAATCAGGAGCTTTCTTTTTCCGCAAGCTTCCAGGGAATAATTTCGGAGCTTGCCTTTCTGCCGTTAAGAATATCCATCAGCTTGCGGGCAGCTATCGTGCCGATATTTATATTATCGTATGAAAGAGAGGTTATCCTGACAGGTGACATTTCGCTCAGGCTGCTGTTGTCAAAGCTTACCACCGCAATGTCCTCAGGCACTCTCTTTCCGCAGGCTATGAGATATTTTATAAGCATAAATGCGATCTCGTCATTATAGCACACAACGGCGGTGGCGTCGCCTATTGATGAAAGGATATCTCCCGATTCGCCGAATAGCTTCTCCTTAGTTTCCGTGGTGTACCATATAGTCTTGCTGTCGGAAACGTAAAGCTTATTTTCAAACATAGCCGAGATATAGCCCGAATAACGTTCATGCCCCTGAATGTCGTCGGCTTTGAAGATAGACGCAATGCTTCGGTGTCCTTTGCTCAGGAGATAGGTCACAAGCTCATACCCGCCCCTGCGATTATCCGCACGCACATACAGCGGACCTTTCAGCCCCGGATAGCAGCTGTTGAAGAATACTATAGGAATGTTTTGCTCGGCAAGCTTTTCGTAAAGGTCGATATTGGGATTGGGAAAAGCCGTTTTTGTTCCCTCCACAAGTATCCCTGCAACAGGATCGTTAAGAATATCCTCAAGTATTTTCCGCTCGTTGCATATCCGGTTCCCGGTGGCTGAAAGAATGGCTGAGAAATTATTCTTAGACAGCACCTCCTCAACCCCTCTTAGCTGACCGGGGAAGATATAGTCATCAATATATGTCACAATAACAGAGACCTTCCCGCTGTCGGCAGCGGGATTTCTTTTTTTTACCATAGAACCGCTGCCCTGCTTTTTTTCGATAATGCCTTTAGCTTCAAGTATCGAAAGCGCTTTTCTTACAGTCTGCCTGCTTACTCCGTATATTCGGGTGAGCTGTTCTTCCGTAGGGAGAAGAGCTCCGTTATGGTAATGTCCCGTTCTGATATCGTCGGAAAGCGAATTTGCCACAAATTCATATTTTTTCAATTGTTGTCACCTCAAAAACAATACAAATTCTCTGATAATTATAATACAACTTTAAATACAATTTGTCAAGTGCTTTATTTGCGATATAAACATTTTTTAGGGAATTATTAAGCTGTATGTGTATAATAAACATATAGTGACAATAAATAATGTGCAGTTTGTGCATTGAAATTGTATTTGCCTTGTGATAGAATAATATCAGACAGCGGTAATAGATCAAAATTTGTATTTAAATCTGAAATTTGTATTTATTATTGCTTTGGAATGATACAACGTAAATGCTTAGGTAAAAAATCTTCGGGAAGGATGGATATAAATGAACAAATTATACTTCATAACAGGCAGTCAGGACCTTTACGGTGAAGAGACTCTCAGACAGGCAGCAAGCGACAGCAGAGAGATGGCAGCATTTTTGAACGATAAGCTCAAACATATTGCAGAGGTATGCTTCGAGCCTGTTGTTACAACTGCCGCAGAGGCTGAAAATGTTTGCGTGAAGGCGTCTGCCGATAAGGAGTGCATAGGCGTTATCATGTGGATGCACACCTTCTCACCCGCAAAGATGTGGATAAGGGCGCTGAAGGCTCTTAATAAGCCTATGCTCCATCTTCACACACAGTATAATGAAAAGCTCCCCTATGACAGCATTGATATGGATTTTATGAATTTAAATCAGTCTGCTCACGGCGACAGATAGTTCGGCTTCATCTGTACAAGGCTTGGCATTAAGCGTGAGGTGGTTGTGGGCTATTACAAGCACGATGATGTTATTTCGCATATCCAAAGCTTTGCCCACGCTGCCGCAGCCGTTAATTTCGGCAGGACTATGAAGGTAGCAATGCTCGGAAACAATATGCGTGATGTTGCAGTCACCGATGGCGACAGAGTTGAGAGCGAGATATGCTACGGCTGGAACGTAAATTACTACGGTATCGGTGATGTTGCCGATATCGCGGAAAAGGTGACCGATGCGGAGATAGACGCAAAGATTGTCGAATATAACGAGAAATTTACTATGGCGACAGACAATGCGGCTGCTGTCAGAGAGCAGGCTAAATATGAGGTGGCTCTCGAAAAATTTATTGAGAAGGAAAACATCGGCGCATTCACCGATACCTTCCAGGACCTTCACGGACTCCGTCAGCTTCCCGGAATAGCAGCTCAGAACCTTATGGCGAAGGGCATTGGCTTCGGACCCGAGGGCGATTACAAAACCGCTGCACTTGGCGCAGTTCTCTTTAAAATGGCAGAGGGCAGAGATGGCGCAACAGGCTTTATGGAGGACTATACCTACGATCTTACAAGCGGCAATGAGCTTGAGCTTGCAGCCCATATGCTTGAGGTATCTCCCGTATTTGCCGCAGGCAAGCCTGAAATTCAGGTGCATCCTCTCGGCATCGGCGGCAAGGAGGACCCTGCAAGACTTGTATTTGACGGAATTGACGGCGAGGGCATTGCAGTTTCTATGATAGATATGGGCGATCGCTTCCGTCTCGTCTGCGCGGATATCACCCTTGTAAAGCAGCCCGAGCCTATGCCCAAGCTCCCTGTTGCAAGGCTCATGTGGAAGCTGAAGCCCGATTTTAATACAGGTGCGGCAGCATGGATATATGCAGGCGGAGCACATCATGCAGTCGTATCCACCGCTCTTACCAAGGAAGATATCCGACTTTTTGCAAAGATGACAGATACAGAGCTTGTTATCATTGACGAAAAAACCGAGCTGAACGTTTTCGAGCAGCAGCTTGCTATGCTTGATACAATGGCTAAGCTCAAGAGGTGAGTAATATGACTATACAGGAAAAAATCCGGAACAACAAGACCTGCCTCGGCATTGAATTTGGTTCTACCAGAATAAAGGCTGTTCTTATCGACGATACCTTCGCCCCCATTGCAGCAGGCAGCCATGACTGGGAAAACCGCTATGAAAACGGCATATGGATATATTCTCTTGATGATATCATCGGGGGACTCCGGGACTGCTATGCAAAGCTGGCTGCAGATGTAAAGGAAAAATACGGCATTATCCCGCAGTCCTACGGAGCAATGGGCATTTCGGGCATGATGCACGGATATATGGCTTTTGACAAGGACGATAACCTTCTCGTTCCTTTCAGAACATGGAGAAACACCATTACCGAGCAGGCAGCAGCCGAGCTTTCCGAGCTTTTGGGGTTCAATATCCCTCAGAGATGGAGCATAGCTCATCTTTATCAGGCTGTTCTCAATAATGAGGAGCATATCTCAAAAATAGCCCATATCAACACCCTTGCGGGATATATCCACTATCGCCTTACGGGAGAGCGGAGCGTAGGTGTAGGCGAGGCTTCGGGAATTTTCCCCATTGAAAACGGCACATACAATAAAAATTATATGGAAAAGCTTGCCGCACTTCTTAAAGAAAAGAGCTTTGAGGGAAATATCTATGATATACTTCCTGCGGTGCTAAGCGCAGGGGAGGGAGCTGCCGTGCTTACAGAAAGCGGCGCAAGGCTTCTTGACCCCACAGGTACTCTCAAGGCAGGCGTAAAGCTTTGTCCTCCCGAGGGTGACGCAGGAACGGGAATGGTCGCTACCAACAGCGTCCTTCCAATGACGGGAAATGTTTCCGCAGGAACGTCCATTTTTGCTATGCTTGTTCTCTCAAAGCCTCTTTCGCACTATTATCCCGAGATAGATGTGGTCACCACTCCCGACGGTTCGCCCGTTGCTATGGTACACTGCAATAACTGCTGCTCCGAGCTTGATGCATGGGTAAATGTGTTCGGTGAGTTTGCGGCACTGAGCGGAGAGCCTATGGATAAGTCAAAGCTTTACGAAACGCTTTATAAGAATGCGCTCAGCGGTGACCCCGACTGCGGCGGAACTGTGGCATATAACTTCCTTTCCGGCGAGCCTGTTGCAGGAGCGGAAAACGGAAGACCTATGTATTTCAGAACTCCCGACGGAAAATTCAGCCTTGCGAATTTCTTCCGTGCGCAGCTTTACTCCTCAATGGCTGCACTCAAGCTGGGAATGGATATCCTCTTTGAGAATGAAAATGTTTCCGTCCGTAAGATAACGGGACACGGCGGACTTTTCAAGGTGCAGGGAGTAGCTCAGCAGTTCCTTGCAGACGGTCTTAACAGTGCTGTTTCGGTAATGAATACAGCAGGCGAAGGCGGCGCATGGGGTATGGCTGTGCTTGCCGCATATTCCGCTTACGGAAATGGAAGATCACTTCCCGAATTCCTTGAAAAAGAGGTGTTCTCATCAATGGGATCAACCACTGTTTCGCCCGATGAAAAGGGTGCAGCAGGCTTTTCGGCATTTATTGAAAATTATAAGAAGGGTCTTGCGGCTGAATATGCTGCAGCAAAATAATCTGAAAGGAAGCACACAAAATGCTTGAAAAATTAAAGCAGGAAGTGCTGGAGGCAAATCTCCTTCTTCCCAAATATGAGCTTATCACATTCACCTGGGGAAATGTTTCGGGTATCGACAGGGAAAGCGGAATGATGGTCATCAAGCCCTCGGGAGTACCCTATGACGGAATGACCGCCGATGATATGGTAGTAGTTGAGCTTGCAACAGGCAAGACAGCAGAGGGCAAATGGAAGCCCTCCAGCGACACTCCCACACATCTTGAGCTTTACCGTGCATTCCCCGAAATAGGCGGGATAGTTCATACTCACAGCCGCTGGGCAACATCATTCGCCCAGGCAGGAGTGGGCATTATCCCTATGGGAACCACCCAGGGAGACTACTTCTATGGTGAGATACCCTGCACAAGGGCAATGACCCCCGAAGAGATCGCAGGGGAGTATGAAAAGGAAACGGGCAGCGTAATAATAGAGACCTTCAGGGACATTGATCCGATGTCCATACCTGCCGTCCTTGTAAAGAGTCATGGTCCGTTTACTTGGGGAAAGAATCCCCACGAGGCTGTGCATAATTCCGTTGTGCTTGAAGAGGTAGCCTTTATGAACTACCATGCAATGTCAATAAATCCTTCCGCAGGACGTATGCAGCAGGAGCTTCTTGACAAGCACTATCTCAGAAAGCATGGAAAAAATGCATACTACGGACAGGGCTGACAGGCTGCCCGAAATTAAATGGCTTTATCAAAAGCTGCTGTGTTCTTTTGACGCAGCAGCTTTTTGCTTTCGGCGGTACAGGACAAAATTATGTCCTCATTCACGTCATACCCCATATCCTTTTCCGTTTTATCACAGGTTCTCGATTTCCCGAAATAACTTTGACTGTTTACAAAATTTAACTTGACCTTTCACAAGCAATGTGATAAAATAATGATATGTATAAGTAAGAAGCGGCGGGAGGGAATATTTGTGGATATTGAATACGTGTCTGAGCTTAAAAAGCCCACAGATACAATAGATCTTTACAAAGCTCTCGAATGGTATAATCTCAGCGGCTATACCGATGAGGATATCGAAAAAGCCAACGCCAGCTTTTATTCCTGCTATGCCTATGACGGGGACACTCTTGTAGGACTGGGAAGAGTGGCTTCGGACGGACTTATTGCCGCCATAATGAGCGGAATATGCGTGCGTACCGATTACCGCAGGCACGGCATAGGTGCAAAAATTGTCCAAAATATCGTGGAATACTGTCAGTCGGGCATCTATAAGCTCAGCGTTCAGATATTCTGCGAAGACAGCCTTATTCCCTGGTACGAGGGAATGGGCTTTGAAAAAATGCCTGTGGGAATGCGAAAGCCTATGCCACAGTGCGAGGAAAGAAGCGCTCTGAAAAAGAATTTCGGGGATATCTACGGCATCGAACAGATAACCGAGCTTTCGGAGGATTTCTACTGGTATAATTTCGACGCATTCGGGGATTTCAGCTATTACAGCGGTATCGGCAGCGAGGGAGTAAAGGTGCCCTTTATCCGAATGATACTTTACAGCAATGCCCCCGTAAAATTCAGTGCCGAGATTATTTTTGAGAATGTAAGCGAGTTTGAAATAGGCTGTCTGGGAGTGAGAACGCCTCTTTTCGGCTTTGATATAATCTGCACCGAAAAATACGGCTATGCCGAGAAAAAGCGGTATAAGATACGTTCTCTCGAGGACGATGACATCGGCTTTTTCTGCGAGAAATTCCGTGTAATGAGCGTGACCCCATCAATGAACACCGCCAGCATAGCCTGTCCCCAGCGTTCGGAGGAAAACATATCCGGACTTTTTACGGGAGCTGACGAGGCAGAAGCAGAGTATGATGCAGCTCACAGCAGCGACGTTCCTGCCGAAAAGGATACGAACTCCGAAGCAATAGGCGGCAATGACCTGAGTGAAAAGCTCAAAAGTCTGCTTTCCGCTGCCTCGGACGTTGACGAGCTGCTAAAAAATATGGGCAGCGTATGAGTATGAAAGGAGCAGCTGTGGCACCCTATTCGGAAACCGTATTCACAAACACCCCCGAGGAGACCATAGAAGCAGGCAGGAGTCTGGGAAAGCGTCTCACAGGCGGGGAGGTCATCGCATACAAGGGCGGTCTCGGAGCGGGAAAAACCACCTTCACCCGAGGACTTGCAATGGGAATGGGTCTCGAGGACAATGTTTCCTCCCCCACCTTTGCCATAGTAAACGAATATCACGGAAAGGGACTGTCCCTTTATCATTTTGATATGTACCGCATAAGCGGCGGAGAAGCCCTTGAGACTACGGGCTTTTTCGATTATATGTCCGAGGACTCGGTCATAGCCGCCGAGTGGTCGGAAAATATCGAGGAGGAGCTTGACGGCAATACCATAACCGTCACTCTTGAACCTACAGAAAACGGCGGCAGGAAAATAACCCTGACCGACCCCACCGGAGGAACTAAATTTGCTGATACTTGGAATTGACACATCGGGAAAGACCGCTTCCTGCGCCCTCTGCACAGAGGATACGGTCCTTGCCCAAAACACCTTTGTAACAAAGCTCACCCATTCGCAGGTGATAATGCCCATGTGCAAAAAAATGCTCTCCGACGCAGGAAAGACACTTTCCGACGTGGAGGGCTTTGCTGCCGTAAGCGGCCCCGGATCATATACGGGACTGAGGATAGGCATAGCCGCAGTTAAGGGGCTTTGCTTCGGACTTGATAAAAAATGTGCGGGGGTATCGTCCCTTATGTCCCTTGCCTATAATTTCAGGGGAATATCACCGCTTGACAGTATCATCTGCCCCGTAATGCACGCTCGTCAGGAGCTTGTATATAACGCCTTTTTCAAAGCAGAAAATGGGAATATAATAAGGGAGCGGGAGGACGGCATCACCCCCGTAAAGCAGCTTGCCGAGGAGCTTTCATCACTTTCACAGAATGTCATTTTAACGGGAGACTACGCCGAAGCGCTTTATGATATGCTGAAAAGCAAGTGCAGTCACATTTCTCTCGCACCGCCGCCTCTCAGAGCGCCTCTTGCCTCAAGCCTGTGCTATGCCGCAATGGATATGGGATTTTTCTCCCCCGATGAATTAAATGCCGAGTATTTGCAGATAACAAAGGCGGAGAAGGATCTTAATGAAGCAGAGAAATCCCGTAAATAAATATGTACAGCCTGCAAACCAAAGCTTTGCAGGCTGTGTTTTTTCACGCCATATCATTTGGCGCGGAATGATTTAACAATAACAGGCAAAATAACAGCGCAACCTCGCCGCGGGTCGTCCCCCGCCCCGCAAAAAAAGCAGCCCCGATTAGCGTCGGGGCTGAGCGTTTATCCGAGCTGCAGCAGGGATAAACCGAAACAAAATAAAACAAGGAAGATAACGAGATGTTCTGCTGTCTGCATCAGCAAAACAGGATATATCAAAATCCCGCAAGGGATCTGATGTCAAATTAAACCTCGGGCAAACCGAACTCAAAGCCTGCCGCCCGTATGTTGTCAATAGCACGGGACAGGATATTGCAGTTTGTCTCGGAAACGCTGTGGAGAAGATATATGGCACCGTTGTGAGCCGCTGAGGAAACTCTGTCAAGAGCCTCATTCTCCTCGGGCTGATCGTCCACGTTCCAGTCGCAGTATGCGAAGCTCCAAACCAGAGTGGTGTAGCCGCAGTCGTGAACGGCTGCCAGCGCCTTTTCCGAATATTCGCCGCAGGGGGGACGGAAATATTTCATCTCATAGCCGTATTCCTGCTTAACATATTCGTGAAGAGACATTATCTCCTCTTTAATGCCCTCGTCGGAGAGCTTAGGAAGGGAAGCGTGCGCCATACCGTGATTGCCAATGATATGACCCTCGCTTATCATTCTTTTCACAAGCTGGGGATTACGCTTGGCGTAGTCACCGGTGAGGAAGAATACCGCCTTAACGTTTTTCTCCTTCAATTTGTCAAGAATTGGCGCCGTAAAGCCGTTTTCGTAGCCCTGGTCAAAGGTGAGGACTATCTTATCCCCGTCCGTGACCGCATAAGCGCCGTATTTATAAAACTGCTCGTTGAACATCAGAGCGCCCACAGGGCAGTTTTCATCATTTACCTCTCTGCCCTGACCGTAGCCGCAAAGGGTGTCGTCAAGGGCAAATGCTGCCGAGCCGAAGCCCGACGAGAAAATCATTGCGAGACTCATCATCAGAGCCGCCGTTTTCTTACCCGTCAAAGGTATGCCTCCTTTTTTGAAAGATATCTATATCATCGCAGAACCGTTTCTGCGTATGATAATAGCATACCCCATTTCGGGAAAGCTTACACGGAGCTTAATTTTCATCTCTATCAATATTATACCGTTTTTTTCGGAAAATACCACTACAAAACGGTTACAATATTATGTCAATACAACTTTTCAGCTGATTTTCACAAGCTTTTCACAAAAAGCAAAAGGTGCGTGATATATAACATACCCCGCACCGAAGACCTCAACTGCCGTCAAGCCCCGAGATAGGACTTTACGAGCACCTGAAGCAATTCGTCTCTGTCAATGTGACGAACAAGGCTTCGTGCGTTGTTGTATGTAGTTATATAGGTAGGATCCTCTGACAGGATATAGCCCACGATCTGATTTATGGGATTATAGCCCTTTTCCCTTAAAGCATCGTAAATGAGCGTAAGGTTCTTTTTAAGCTCGGCTTCCTTGTCCTCATAGACAGAAAATGTCATTGTCTGCTCATTGTTCACAGGCTTGCACCCCTTTCATCAAAATTGCATATCCGGATTTTATCCTATAGTATATTATAACCTATCTTTTCTGAAAATACAAGTGTTTTTTTCATTTTTAATGAAAAAATAATCTTAGAAATTTTGGATATATTTTTATCCTTGTTTGTTATATCATATTCGTGACAGCTTCGTGATATTACCTGCACATAAATTATGCCTGCGGAGATGTTTTGCTTTTGGATTTTATTAAAAAATTCCAAAAATGCTTGACAAATAAAAATTATGATGATATAATAGTCAAAAGCCAAAATCTCTTTGCACTGCATACCAATCTACAGTACAAACTGAACAGACAGGAGTGAATGCTCCAAAGTCGGGTCACGATCGTGACAGTGGAATTTTACACCCACGGGACAGTAGTTACACATTACTGGTTTCGGGGGTGTTTTTGTATACTCCCGAACGGAGATCAATCCGGAGGTAAAGTTTGAAAATCAAAGATTTTCAAACTTCCGAGTTTTGTTTTTCGGACTGATGTCCGAAATTTTCTGACGAAAACCACAAAACTCTTCAAAAAGGAAGGTATATTATGAAGAAAAATGCAAAAAAAGCGCTCAGCTCCGAAATGGATTTTGAGAAAACAGCGGTCAAGGTGTCATCGGTGAGCATAGCGGGCAATATCCTGCTGTCACTTTTCAAGCTGCTGGCAGGAATAATTGCCCGCTCGGGAGCAATGATAAGCGACGCAGTACATTCTGCCTCGGACGTTTTCAGCAGCATTGTGGTGATAATCGGCGTGAAGCTTTCCTCACGTGACTCCGATGACGATCACCCTTACGGACACGAACGGCTTGAATGTGTGGCAGCTATCGTTCTTGCGGTCATTCTTCTTATAACAGGGCTTTTCATCGGGGCGGCAGCAGTTCAGAACATTACTTCGGGAAATTATGAGGAGCTTGCCGTTCCGGGAGTTTTGGCTCTTCTGGCAGCTGTGATATCCATCATAGTCAAGGAAGCGATGTTCCATTATACAAAATACTATGCTGTAAAGCTGGATTCGGGTGCTGTAATGGCTGACGCATGGCACCACCGCAGCGATGCGTTATCCTCGGTAGGCGCACTGATAGGAATAGCCGGCTCAAGAATGGGAATGCCTGTGCTTGACTCCGTTGCAAGCCTTGTTATCTGCCTGTTTATCGTAAAGGCGGCATATGATATTTTCAAGGACGCCATCGACAAGATGGTAGACCACTCCTGTGACAAGGAGACCGAACAGTCTCTCAGGGAATGTGTTCTGGCACAGGAAGGCGTAATAGGGATAGATATGCTTTCCACCCGTATTTTCGGAAACAAGATATATGCGGATATTGAGATAAGCGCCGATGGAAGCAGGACTCTCCGCGAAAGCCATGATATAGCCGAAAAGGTCCACAGCGCAATTGAGCGGGAATTTCCGAAGGTAAAGCACATTATGGTCCACGTTAATCCTGCCGATGATACATAATACTATAATATATAAATTTAAAAGGCGTTCCCCCCTTGCCGCTTCGTTGATTAAAGTGCAAAGCGAACAAAGTGTGTGGCACGGTACCGATGATCTCTTGTATATCGGTACTTCCCTAAAGGGAGAACGTCTTAAAAAATCTTGCTTCTTGCCTCTTGAAACTCTTGCTTCTAATAATCAGCCTGCGTTGAGACCGAAGTTTGCGCAGAGTGCTGCAAGTCCGCCCGAGAAGCCGCTGCCGATGGCATTGAACTTCCACTCACTGCCGTTTCTGTAAAGCTCGCCTGCGATAATTGCAGTTTCGATGGAGAAATCCTCGGAAAGGTCGTAGCGGATAAGCTCGGTGCCCGATGCGCTGTCCACGATACGGATATATGCATTGGAGACCTGTCCGAAATTCTGGTTTCTCTTGTCTGCGTCATAGATGGTAACGGTGAAGTCGATCTTGTCCACATTTGCGGGGACCTTTGAAAGGTCGATCATGATCTGCTCGTCGTCGCCCTCGCCTGCGCCTGTGGTGTTGTCGCCCTTGGACTCAACGGAGCCGCTGGGGTGCTTCTGATTGCCGTAGAATACAAAGTCGGAGTCACTTTCTGCCTTGCCTGACGCATTAAGAAGGAATGCCGACGCGTCAAGGTCAAACTCGCTGCCGCCGTCATACTTGTTTACGTCCCAGCCGAGACCTACCATTATCTGTGTGAGACCGGGGTTTGTTTTTGTGAGGTCGATCTTCTGACCCTTCTGTAAGCTGATTGCCATTTTAAATTCCTCCCAGTAATATTATTGTATATCGTTTTTGCCATACTGCACAAAGGTTAATTCCCTTTTGTTAAATACATTATAGCATACGGCGAAATATGTGTCAAGATTTTTTCTAAATAATAACCTCACTTTAATGAAATTTTAATGGAATGGCATTTTATATGATTTAATATCATTTCTCTTGACATCAGCGGCGTTTTATAGTAAAATAACTTATATATTGGCTTTTACAGCCCCTTCGGCTGTGAGATAAAAATGATGTTACTTTGAGTATTTATTATGCCGATATCTGCCGAATTATATTGAAAATATGTGCAGTATTAACAGATGAATGGCTTGAAATGCGCTCTTGATTGTGAGTTTATACAAACTCGAAAATTTAATGCAACAGTTTGCACGTTTATCTGCACTATTTATATGACAGGGCTCAGAGAGAGCGGAACATATAAATATAACTCGGTACGATGTCATATCAATCTGCCTTGCTGCAAAGGCGGGTGCGAGGTGATTCACTACTATGAGCTTGGATTTTACCGCCTCTGTAAGACGTGCACAGGCGGGAGACCCCAAAGCGTTTGCCGAACTTTATTCCCTTGTTTACAAGGACTTGTACCGCATCGCTCTTCTGAACCTGAACAATCAACACGACGCTTCCGACGTGGTTAGCGACACGGTGCTGGAAGCTTATTCCTCCATAGCAAATCTGAGGGACGAAAAAGCCTTTAAAGCCTGGATAACGAAGATCCTTACGGTAAAGATAAAAAACAAGCGCAGGGAGTATTCACAGATAAATAATTTCAGGGAAGAGCTTGACGACCTGGGTGAAGAAGCTAAAGACACCGCCGCAGAAATAGATATTGACGGCATGAATGTTATGGAAGGATTTAAGCAGCTCAGTGCTGAGGAGCGTATGGTGTTGTCACTCAGCGTGGTTTCAGGTTATAAAAGCGAAGAGATCGCCAAAATGTTCGGTACTAATGCGAATACCGTTCGTTCAAAGGTGGCACGAGCAAAAGCAAAGCTGAAGCAGCTGATAACTTAGATAATTTCTTGAAGAAAGGAGGTCGGAAGTATGAGCTTTGACAACGAGCTGAAAAGGGCTCTCGATAATATCGAAGTCCCCGAGGAGCTGATGCCCGAAAATATTGAGGCAATGCTCAGAAAGGTCGGAAGGCAGGAGATAAAGAAAACCTCTGCCGATGAAGAGCGCTCTGTTAAGATCACCGCAAGCCGTACAAACCGTGCCGTCATTATGAGAACGCTGGCGGCAGCAGCTGCGTGCGTTGCGCTGGCAGCAGGATTTACCGCTTTCCGCGAGGAAAACGCAAAGCCTGCCGAGATAGAAAGCGAGATCGAATACGAGGCTGTACAGGTACAGTCCTACGACGAGCTGTACAACATCTATACAGGCATTTATCTTAACGGCTCGGATGCCGCAAGAGGCGCTGAGAATGGCGACGGCGTTGAGATCATTACCGACGAGGATACTGCAAGTTCTCAGACGGAAACCTCTCCCGTGACCGAGACCACTCCCGCCATCACAGAAGCCGCTCCTGCAACAGAAACAGAAATAAAGCAGGAAACCATAGAAGCTGTGAGATCGGATTTCTCCGATGCGGATATTGTCAAGAGCAGCGACAAGTGCATTTACTACATCTGCGGAGGCACCCTTTATGCAGTCTCCAAGGAGAATATGGCTGTTGTTGCTGAGATAACCGAGGAAGACCCTCCCTTTGAAATGTATGTGAGAGGAACTTCTCTGGTGCTCATAAGCGAGCATATTGCTTCCGATCCCGAGGACAGCTCCGAGCATACAAGCGTATGCGTGGATATATTTGATATATCCGAAGGGGCGCCTGTCCGTCTGAAATCATATAAGCAAAACGGCGTTTACACGTCGGCAAGAATCGACGATTCGGGTATCCTCTATCTTGTAACGGGCTATTCCGATTACCGTGCTGTTCCCCTTGATGAATATGCGGATCTGGAAAGCTACGTTCCCGCCTATTATGTGGACGGGGAAAAGAGTTTCGTTGCCGCTGAGGACATTATCGTTCCTCCCGGTGCGAACAATACAGATTATACCGTTATTTCCGCCGTTAAGTGCAGCGATCCCGTGAATGTTACGGTGAAGGCCGTGCTCGGCAGCAGCGCTGACGCTTACTGCTCCGACAGCTCACTTTACGTGGCTTCTTCGGGAGTAAAGGATAATGTGGCTTACACATCGGTCACTTCCTTTGACATTTCCGAAAACGGGCTTGTTTACAAGGCGAGCGGTTCTGTGGACGGCGAGCTTATCAGCCGCTACAGTATGTGTGAGTCCGAGGGCATGTTCAGGATCGCCTGCAGGTCTTACAATGAAAACGGTATGATAACAACGAATATTTACACTCTGGACAGCACTCTTACGGCGGTTTCCGAGACAAAGGGTCTGCTTCCCGGAGTTATCGCAGGCTCCGTCAAGTTTGACGGCAGTCACGCAAGCATATTTGAAAACGGCGGCACCGAGCCTGCTCTTGTAGTTGATATGAATCAGAGCAGTCCCATGGGTGAGGAAGCGGCGGCAGGCTTTATGGCTGCTTACGTTAACAGCTATGGCGACGACCTGATGGTGGGTATCAGCGCTATACCCGAGGGCGGCTTCAGGCTTGAGCTTTACAGCTCCGATGAGGGCATTAAGCTCAGCGAGATATGCTTTGCTCAGACAGAGGGAGCTAAATCTCCTGCTCTTACCGATAAAAAGGCGATGCTCACAGACGCGGAAAACGGCATTATCGGAATTCCTGTTTCAAGCGTGACCGAGTTCGGCGTTAAAAATCAGTATTTCGTCTTTGGCTGCAATCAAGACGGATTTACCGAGAAGGGCGTTTTCGAATACAATGACCTTGACGACAGCTATCGGTTTGACAGGGCTGTTGTTACAGACGGCGTGCTTTACATAATCGGAAGCGGACGAATGGTTTCCGTTTCGCTTGACGATATGACTGTTATCGACACCTTTGACTTTTAAATAATAAAATTTTCGGACTGCCGCAGTTTTTGCGGCAGTCTTTTTGTTAAAGCTGTGATTATATAAAGAAAATTATATAAAATTTTCTGTAACCTATTGCGCTGTTGGCTGAAAAAGGGTATAATGGTTAAAAAGGTCAAATGATAAATGCCAGAACTATGAGAATTATGCCGCCTATGGGAATTCGTGAAAGGGGCTTTATCCGCGCGGACAGCCCATTTCCCACGGCTGTTCCCAAGGCTATGGCTCCCATTCCGAAAAAGAGAGAGCTTAAAAATATCATTACGGGTGCATAGCCTGCTACCCCTGCGCTTATCCCCATAAAGACCGAGTCCGCCGACAGGGCTATCCCCATTGCTATGCCCTCGGCAGGTGATATGCTTTTTGAGTTATCACAGTCGGATATTTTTGGGTCATTCATAACTTCGGCGTAATGAAACAGGCGGCAGTCCTTATGCTTCTTCTTCGGGGGCAGCAATTTCCTCAGACGGTCTCCAAAAATAGAATATAGACCCATTATTAACAAAATGGCTTTTGATATGTATACTGCTATGTCAAGTGGGAGTATATTATCCGCCGCCGAGGCAAGCAGTGCCGACAGCCAAAGCACTGCAGCTCCCGAAAATGCAGATGCTAAGGCAGATCTTGCGGGAAATTTTATCCCTCCCGCGCTTATCCCCAGCGCTGCCGCAAAAATATCTGCCGAGGTGGCAGCTCCTATCAGAATTGGTCCCATTACAGCTCTCCTTGCAAAAAAACAGGTCACACTTCAAGTCACACTTTTCCAAAAGCTCTGTGGTATAATATGAATTTACGGCGTGACCCGTTACTTTCACATAGGAAATTCCCACGTATAAAAGGGATTTAATTCAACATTTTCAAAGGTAATTCATAAAGAAAACATTATAAATCCTTGACATTACAGGGTAAATATGGTAATATCTTAATATGGGCAACTAATTTTTTATAAATATAGATAAAATGTAAATGCTGCCATGAGGAAAGGATGAGAATTATGGCATTAAAGGATAAAGTTCTTGAAATACTTGAAGAAAACAGAGGAAGAAGCGTTTCGGGAAATAAGATAGCCGCATCCCTCGGTATGACCCGAAGTGCGGTCTGGAAAGCGGTGAAGCAGCTGAGAGAGGAAGGCTACACTATCTCCGCCGTTACTAACAGGGGATATTGTCTGACCTCCGATAACGATATCCTGAACGAGCCTTCCATCATCTCTTTCCTGGAGACTGAGGCTCTGGGCAGGAAAATGGACATTTTCAAATCGGTGGACTCTACCAACAGCTTTGCAAAAAGCCTTGCTCAGCTTGGGGCAGTTCACGGTCACTGCGTTATTGCCGAGCAGCAGACCGACGGCAGAGGCAGACAGGGCAAGAAGTTCCATTCTCCCAACAATCAGGGCGTTTATGTAAGCGTTATCGTCCGTCCCAGGCTTTCGGTGGAGTATGCTCTTACCATTACCTCCTGCGCAGCTGTTGCCGTTGCCGAGGCTATTGAAAAGGTCAGCGGTCTGGAGTGCGGCATTAAATGGGTAAACGATATCTATGCAAACGGCAAAAAGCTCTGCGGCATACTTACCGAGGCGGCTATCGACGTTGAGCAGGGCGGTCTTGAGTACGCTGTTATCGGCATCGGCATCAACGTTTCTAATACTATTTTCCCCAAGGAGATCGAGAATATCGCCACCAGCATTCGTGCGGAAACAGGCTCAAGCGTTAACCGCAGCCAGCTTATCGCAGAGGTTCTGAACTGCCTTGAGAGACGTCTTAACAATATCACATCGCAGGACTTCATTGATGAATACCGCAGACGTTCTATCCTTATCGGCAGAACTATTGAGGTCACTCAGGGCGAGGCTACAAGAACAGTGCTTTGTACAGGCATTGACAGCTTCGGCAAGCTGCTCATAAAGAATGAAAAGGGCGAGGAAGAGGCTCTTTCCGGCGGAACAGTCCGCTTCCCCGGGGAAGAATAACCGCCTCCGCATATACATAAAAACATAAACCTCCGCATAAAATTATCCGTAGATGATTTTATGCGGAGGTATTTTAATGGGAACAGATATTATCGTTGCCGACAGCTCACCCTATCCCGAGGTCAGGGTATCGGGGGAGAACAGGCAGTTCGGTGAACAGCTCTGCGCTGCGATAGGCGGCAGCAGCGGCGAATTCGGCACTATTTCGGAATATGTTTATCAAAGCGTTATCTTTGAGGAGAGCCACCCCGAGATATCCCGTATCTTCGGGAGCCTTGCAAAGGTGGAAATGCACCACCTGCGTATGATAAGTGAGCTTGTTCACAAGCTGGGGGCAGACCCTGTTTACGGCTGGTACTCGGGAGACGAACCTGTTTTCTGGAGCGGTTCATCGGTGAACTACTCAAAGGAGATACAGAATGCCCTTATCCACGACTTAAACGGCGAGCAGAAGGCATATTCCGCTTATGTTTCTCTTGCAAGGCAGTCGGGGGACAGGTATGTTTTCGCCGTACTCACGAGAATTGCGCTGGACGAGATGATACATACAAGCCTGCTCAAGTCTCTTATAACCCACAAGACCATGATAAACGGGAAAAAATGATAAAAAACGGTCAGCCCCGTCGGAGCTGACCGTTTGAACTCGCACAATATATGTTATCTCTTGTTTATCATATTGAAAAATTCGCTGTAATCCTCGTCGATAGTTGCCTTCTTAGCGGCAGGAGCAGCATTTGAAGCGGAGGGAACCTTTTCCACGTTGGAAACAGGTGCAGGCTCCTCTGCAGGTGCATTTAAGGTAACATCATCGTTGAATGCGGAGGCGATAACGGTGATGTTGATCTCGTCCTTCATATTCTCGTCGAAGGAGGTACCGAAGATCATATTTACATCGGGGTCGGCAGCCTCGGAAATAAGTCTTGTGGCGGTGTTGATATCGCTTGCAAGAGCGTCCTCGCTCATTACGATGTTAACGAGGAGTCTTGTTGCGCCGGAAATGGAGGTCTCGAGGAGAGGACTGGAAATAACCTGCTTTGCAGCCTCGGCAGCCTTATCCTTGCCCGAGCCGTGACCGATAGCCATATGAGCATAGCCTGCGTCCTTCATAGTGGTCTTTACGTCTGCAAAGTCAAGGTTGATGTCGCCCTCAACAGTGATAAGCTCTGCGATGGACTTTACGCCTACCTTGAGGATATTATCCGCAAGAGCGAAGGACTCTCTCATGGTAAGTTCCTTTTCGGAACTCTGGAGGAGGCGTTCGTTGGGGATAACGATAAGGGAGTCAACGTGCTTTTTAAGCTCGGCGATACCTGCCTCAGCCTGACGCATTTTCGCCTTCTGCTCAAATTCAAAGGGTTTTGTGACAACAGCAACGGTGAGTATGCCAAGCTCCTGTGCTATCTCGGCAACGATGGGAGCTGCGCCTGTGCCTGTGCCGCCGCCCATACCTGCTGCGATGAATACCATATCGGAGCCGTTAAGAGCTGCCTTGATCTCGTCTCTGTTCTCCTCTGCGCTGCTTGCGCCCACCTCGGGCTTTGCGCCTGCGCCCTTGCCGTTTGTGAGCTTAACGCCTATCTGTACCTTTGTGGCAGCCTTTGACGAATTGAGCGCTCTTGCGTCCGTATTGACAGTGATGTACTCAACGCCCTTTATGCCTTCGTCAACCATTCGGTTAACGGCGTTTCCGCCGCCGCCGCCTACGCCGACAACCTTTATAATCTCGTCATAGGTGTTTTTTTCGGTATCAACCATGATCGCCATTTTTCTTCCTCCTGTAACATATATGTAAATGCAGATTTTTTCAAACTATTATACAAATTATATTGTAGCACAAAAGCAAAATTATTTCAAGTGATTTTCTTAAAAAAATCGGTCTTGCACAAAAAAATGATTATCAGCCGTCCATTTTGCTCACATTTCACAATTGGAGAGGAAATTATTCCATAGACTGGACCGCTGCGGTTGTCTCAGAAACGGTCTCAGAGGAGCTTTCATCCGTTCCGCTTTCGGCAGCAGCACGCTCTGCCATATTCTCGCCGTATATCCTTGCGTTGTTTTCAAGGCTTTCCTTATCGAGGAAGGAGGCTCCTGTGGAGTCGGAGAGAATGGTGAGTATTCCCTCGGTCTTTTCGCCTATTTTAGTCTTTATTATCTCCTCGGAGAAGCTCATCTTGTAGTCGATATCGTTTATGGAGCCTAATTTTACGGTTATTCGTCCGTCATAGGTGTAGCTTATTTCAGAGCGGTCGGTCACGTCCACAAGAGTGATATGCTCGGAGTCATTTTCCGAAAAATATTCCATCAGCTTCTTTACGGCATTGTCCTTGTGTTCGTCCTCCGACTGAAACTGCGCTCCGGGGATAAGCTCGGGCATAGGGTCTGTTCCCACAAAATTTAAAAGCCCTGCCTTCTGCTCCTGAAGCTTGTCGAGTACCTTTCCACCGCCGCTTATTAGCAGGGTGTATTCGTCACAGATGAAATTTGCCGCAGGAATGCTGGCTTCCACGTTTATTACCATTGTGTTGGGAAAGGCTCTTGTGACCTTTGCCTTCTCTATGTAAACAAGGCGGCTTTCTATTTGCTCGGCGCATTTGTCGGTGGAGGTGCGGACAAGATTATCTCCCGCCTTGATACCGCTTGCCTCGATTATCTCTTCGGCGGTGTAGTTTGACGCACCCTCGACAGTTATATGCTCCACATTGAAAAAAACGGTGGTTGACAGCAGAATAAATATTGCCGCCGCTATGAGAAAGACTATTATGCCCATAGCATTGCTGCTTTTTTTCTTTTTGCGTGTATAGCTCAAGCCTTTTAACTTCCTTTCGGTTTGTGACAGTATTACTGCTTTTCCTCTGTCCTTCGGGATATTTTCGCTCCTGCGGAGGAGAGAACTTTTTCTATTTCCTCATAGCCTCTGTCGATGTAGCTTACTCCCGAGATCTCGGTAACTCCCGCTGCACCCAGCGCCGCGCATACAAGAGCGGCTCCGCCTCTCAGGTCGGGGGCTTCGGTAACTGTGCCATAGAGACGGGGAACGCCTGTTACCACAGCCACCTTTCCCTCGGCTCGTATATCCGCACCCATTCTGCACAGGGCGTCGGCGTGGCGGTATCGGTTTTCAAAAATATTTTCCACAAAAACGGTGGTTCCTTCGGCGGTGCACAAGGGTGCCATAAGGATAGCCTGTGCGTCGGTGGGGAAGCCCGGGTAGACCATTGTACGTATAGTGTCGGCAGCTTTAAGCCTGCCTTTTTTGTATATGTAGATATTGCTGCCGAATACTCTCAGCCTGCACCCCATCTGCTCGAAAACGGGTATCACCGCATCAAGATGTGCGGGAGCGCAGTCTCTTATAAGAAGCTCTCCTCCTGCACAGGCGGCGCAGGAAAGATATGTGGCAGCAGCGATCCTGTCGGGTATTATCTCAAAGGGCTCGGGGGGAGGGGTAAGCTTTTTCACGCCCTCAATGGCGATACGTCCGCCTCCGTCTCCGCTTATCTTTGCTCCGCAGGCTCTGAGGAAATCGCCAAGGCAGCATATCTCAGGCTCCCTTGCGGCATTTGAGATAACAGTCTCTCCCTCGGCGGTGACTGCGGCAAGCATTATATTTTCCGTTGCGCCCACAGAGGGGAATGACAGGGAATGTCTGCAGCCTTTAAGCCCCTCGGGAGCGGTGCAGCTTATAACGCCGTATTCGTCGGATATGACAGCGCCCATTTTCCTCATTGCGGAAATATGCATATCAATGGGACGGGGACCTAAGTTGCAGCCTCCCGGATAGCAGAGAGTGCATTTTCCCGTTCTGCCCAGAAGTGCACCCATAAAGATAATGGAGGAGCGCATTGTTTTCATAAGGCTGCTGCTTATATCGTCCGAGGAAATATCGGAGCAGTCCGCAGACAGGCTGTTTCCATCGGCGGTGACCTTTGCGCCCAGAGCGGAAAGTATCCGTGCCGAGGCGTATCTGTCGGAAATGCAGGGGCAGTTTCTGAGGAATACCTTCCCTTCGCAGAGTACGCAGGCGGCAAGGACGGGCAGTACCGCATTTTTCGCTCCCTGGGTAATTATCTCCCCGAAAAGGGGCGTTCCACCCTCAATGACCAGCTTCTGCATATCCGACGCTCCTTTACAGCTTTATAGTTTGGCAGTTCTATAAAGCTATAATATGCGGATATTCTAAGTTGGTGATTATTTGCCTGTAAGCTCGGAAATTACGCTCCATATCCTGTCGGGTGTATCGGTTATGCACTGCTCATGTGCCTTGCGGGACAGGTCGCATAGAGCCTTGGGGTCGGCTGTAAGCTCGCTTACCTTTTTTATAATAAGCTCGTCCGTAAGCTCCTTCTGCTCGATGACCACAGCCGCACCCGCTTTTCCAAGCACCATAGCATTGTGATACTGATGATTTCCCGCAACAACAGGCGATGGGATAAGTATGGAGGCTCTGCCCATGGCTTCAAGCTCGCTTATTGCCGAGGCTCCGCTGCGGCAGATGATAAGGTCGGCAGCGGCGGTGCATACGTCCATATTGTGTATGTACTCCTTGACGATAAGGGCAGGGTCTGTATCGGGGAATATGCCCAGATCCGCAAGGCGCTGCTCAAAGGTATCGTGACCCATTTTTCCGTAGCTGTGGATATGGGTTATCTTTGCGCCCGACTCCTTTTCCCACTTCATAAGGGCAATGGCAGAGTCGTTTATTGCTCCTGCTCCGAGGCTTCCGCCCCAGGAGAAGATGCATATGCTGTTCTCGTCAAGTCCCAGCTGCTTTTTGGCTTCCGCTCTGCTGATGGCGTTATTAAATCCCTTTCTTACGGGGAGACCTGTTTTAACGTATTTTACGTCCTTGTCGAAATACTCCGCAGCCTCTTCCATGGTGAGCATTACCTTGTTCACCTTTTTGGAGAGAATCCTTGTGGTAACTCCGGGGTATGCATTCTGCTCGTGAATGGCGGTGGGGATACCCATTCTTGCCGCTTCAAGGACAATAGGACCGCTTACATATCCGCCCGTGCCGATAACGATATCGGGCTCAAAGCCTTTTATTATCTTCTTTGCGGTATGACCTGCGGTGGTGAGATATGCGGCTGCTTTAATATTTCTTGCAATATTTTTCGGGGTGAGCTTTCGCTGAAATCCGCTTACCTTGATGGGAGCAAAGGGAATGTTCTCCATAGGAACAAGCTTTGACTCCATACCGTTGGGAGTTCCCGCATAGAGAAACTCAGCGTCGGGGCAGCGATCCTTGATTATTGAGATTATGGCGAGGGCAGGATTTATATGACCTGCCGTTCCTCCGCCTGCAAGCAAGACTTTCATTTTAGATAAACAGTCCTTTCGTTATGGCAGTTTAGTGTCCGCCCTTGTTTATTCTGCGAACCTTTGCGCTTGCACCAAGCTGTTTTTTGGCTTCGGCTATCTGTCTTTTTTCAAGCTCGGCAGCAGCGTCGTCCGAGTCGGGTCTTTCCTTTGAGGGCATTGACTGCCTTGATATGTTCAGCACCACGCCCATCTGTGCAAGCTGCATTATAAGCGCGGAACCGCCGTAGCTGAAAAAGGGCAGGGATATTCCTGTATTGGGAATGGTATTTGTTACAACGGCGATATTGAGAAGCGCCTGCAAGCCTATCTGGATAACAAGTCCCGAGGCAAGGAGCATACCGAATTTGTCGGGAGCATTGCCTGCAATGGAAAATCCTCTGAAAACCAGCATAAGGAACAGGAGAATTACCACCGCCGCGCCTAAAAAGCCCAGCTCCTCGCATACGATAGAGAAAACGAAGTCGTTTTTGGACTCGGGGAGATATAGGAATTTCTGACGGGAATTTCCCAGACCCAGCCCGAAAATATTTCCCGAGCCTATGGCAATGAGGGAGTTTCTTGTCTGCCATGCTATCTGCTTGTTTTCGGGTTCAAAGGTGTAGAGCCAGCTGGCAATTCGCTCGTTGATATAGTCGAATTTGCCTGTCTGATAGAGGATAAGCACCAATACCGCCATACCTGCCATTCCCGCAATGCACATAGGCACAAAATATCTGAGATTAGATCCTCCCACAAAAAGCATTGCAAGAGCGATAAGACAGATGATTATGGTTGCGGAAAGATGTCTTTGCAGAATTGTAAGTAAAGCCACAAAGCCCATTATCAGAAGGTAGGGGAAAACGCCGTATTTCAGGCTGTTCATTCTCTGATGATTTGTAGCCATCATATTTGCAAAGAGCATTATGAGGGCAAGCTTCATAAACTCAGAGGGCTGAAAGCTTGTAAATCCCAGGTCTATCCAGCGGTTTGCATCCGCCGTGGAAAGTCCCACTCCCGGGATATGCACTATGAGCATAAGCACCACGCATAGTCCGAAAAAGCCCATATTTACGGCGGGATTTTTCAGAAGATGATAATCAAACAGTCTGCTGGAGATAAACATCATAGCCACAAGCCCTATTCCTGCCATTACAAGCTGGTGCTTGAAGTAATAATCGGGGGCAACATTGTCCTTTATCGCCCATGCATAGCTGGCGGAGTACATCATAATTACGCCGAAAACCAGCAGCACAAGTATGAGTATCAGAAAGGGAATGTCAATCTCCCCGATGCGTATCCTGCTAAGATACTCCGATTTTGGCATAAGTCCTTTGAAAAGGGTCTTGTTATTGGGCAAAAAGGGCTTCTTTTCGGGACGGGTCTTTTTCTTCCGCTTTTTTTCGGGCATTTCGGTACTCCTTTCTATGTAGATTTAAAGTGGGCTTATTTCAGATAGATATTATAAAGCACGTTTCCTAAAATTCCGCAGATAAGACCAACGGCGGAGAATGTGATAACTATTTTGTATTCGGAGAAGCCGCACATCTCAAAATGGTGGTGAATGGGAGACATTTTGAAAATGCGCTTGCCTGTGGTCTTGAAGCTTATTACCTGAAGCACTACGGAAAGCGCCTCGCAGATGTAAACTATTGCCATAAGAGCAAGGAGCAGGTGCTGGTGGGTGATAAAGCCCATAGCACACACGCAGCCGCCAAGGAACATTGAGCCTGTGTCGCCCATAAATACCTTTGCGGGATTGAGGTTCCATACCAGAAAGCCCATACAGCCTCCTGCAAGAGCGGCGGCAAAGATGGAGTATTCATACATTCCCATAGATGAATAAATAGCCAGCCAGCATATTGCAAACACCGCCGTCACCGTTCCGCAGAGACCGTCTACGCCGTCGGTGAGGTTAACGGCATTTGTGAGGAAGATAAGGTATAATACCATTATAGGATAATAGAAAATGCCGAAATTCACAGCTCCCACAAAGGGGAAAATTATTTCCGTGGACTTGTCTCCAAGCAGCCATAAAACCGCAAGAAATGCCGATGTTACCACAAGCTGCATTGCCATTTTCTGCTTTGCTTTAAGACCTAAATTCTGCTTCTTTACCGCCTTGATGTAGTCGTCAATGAAGCCGATAACGCAGTTTAAAAGGGCGAAAATCAGTCCTGCTATAAGCTTCAGCAGACCTGTGTTATCATTTGAAAGGACTATTTCCGAGCTTGCAGTGCGCCATATGATATAGCAGACCGCACAGGCAAGAATAGTGCCGAAAATGAACATAAAGCCGCCCATAATGGGAGTTCCGTTCTTGGTCTTGTGCCAGGCGGGACCCTTTTCGTAAATGGTCTGACCGAAGTGTATCTTTTTCAGAAGGGGGATAAGGTAAAGCCCCGAAAGAGAGGCGGCGGCAAAGGCGATCACAGCCGCAAGTATATTTATCCGGAATGGCATTTTATATTTCTCCTAATAATTATTATGCATATTATAGCATTTTGAAATGTCGGAAAAGGGGGAAATCACTTGCCGTAATACCCCTCGATTATTTCCTCCATATGAATACCCCTGCTTGCCTTGAAGAGGACAACATCGCCTTCTTTAAGCTTGAAGCTCAGGAAATTGAGTATAGTCTCCTTGTGGTCAGAACAGCAGCAGGGTATTCCCAGAGCTTCTGCGCTCTTTGCCATATACGGGGCATAGTTTCCGTAGCAGACAAGCATATCTATGCCCTTTTCGGCGGCATATTCGCCCACCCTTTTGTGAAGCTCGGGGGACATTGTGCCAAGCTCAAGCATATCGCCCAGAACAGCAACTCTCTTTCCACCCGAAGCAGGCTTTGTGTCGCAGAGAACGTCTATTGCCGCCATCATTGAGTTAGGAGCGGCGTTGTAGCAGTCGATGATAAGGGTCTGACCCTTGCGGTGCTCGATGTGCTGCCTGAGACCGTCAAGGCGGAAGCCTTCAAGCTTTTTGCAGACATCAGTTCCGCTGCAGCCTGCCTTTACAGCCGCCGCATATGCGATAAGAGCGTCAATGACATGATGAACGCCGGGGCAGGGGAGAGTTATCTCGTCAAGCTTTTCCCCGTCCTTTACGATGTCAAAGCGCACCGAGTCGGTTTCGGAAATGATATTTTCCGCGGTGTAGGTGCATTCCTTGTTTTTGGCGCCGCAGGAAATTACCTCCCTGTCGGTTATCTTCTTTGTGAGAGGATAAAGAAGAGGGTCATCACCATTTATGATAAGGGGAGCGGAAGGCTCTGCACCCAGAAGTATCTCAAGCTTTGCCTTTAAGATACCCTCCTGTGAGCCTAAATTCTCGGCGTGAGACCAGCCGATGTTGGTAATAACCGCAATTGTGGGACGGCAGGTCTTTGAAAGCCTTTCTATCTCCCCGAAGTGGGACATTCCCATCTCAATGACCGCTGCCTTGTGGTAGGGGGAGAGCTTTAACAGGGTAAAGGGCAAGCCTATCTCGTTATTGTGGTTGCCCTCGGTCTTGAGAGTTTCATACTTCGAGGAAAGGGCAAGGGCGGTCATTTCTTTAGTGGTTGTCTTGCCCACGCTGCCCGTAATTCCCACAAGCTTGGGAGTAAATTTGCTTCTGTAATGAGCCGCTATATCGAGAATAGCCCGATGGGTGCTTTCCACCACGATACAAGGCTCCTCGCCTACGGGATATTCGGTTATTGCCGCCACAGCGCCCTTTACTACAGCGTCATGGACGAAATTATGCCCGTCAAAGCGGTCGCCCTTGAAGGCTATGAAAATGCAGCCGGGGGTGATAGTTCTCGTATCGCTGCTTATGCGGTCGGCGTTTATAAATCTGGCACTTGTGGGGATATGAGACTTCCTTCCTCCGCAGGCGGCGCATATCTCGTCAATGCTCATACCGCTGCAGAGAGAGGTGCTTTTCGTTGTATCTGCCTTTGAAAGGCTTGCCAGAGCCTCGGCGCATATCTCACGCTCGTCAAAATGAATGTGAACGTTATCTTTTAGTATCTGATAATCCTCGTGACCCTTGCCTGCAAGCACGATAACATCGCCCTTTTTGGCAATTTTCACAGCATGGAAAATAGCCGACCGTCGGTCGGTTATCCGTTCATAGGGAGTGTTGGAGCCGTCAAGACCGGTGATTATCTCGTCGATAATGGCGTCAGGCTCCTCGTTTCGTGGATTATCCGAGGTCACGATAAGGTAATCCGCATATTGTGCCGCAGCCTTTGCCATAAGAGGACGCTTGGTCCTGTCACGGTCGCCGCCGCAGCCGAAAAGACAGATAAGCCGTCCCTCGGTATTTTCCTTGATGGAGGGGAGCATATTTTCCAGAGCATCGGGGGAATGGGCATAGTCGCAGACGATGTAGAAATCCCTTCCTGTGGGGATATTCTCACATCTTCCCCTTACTCCGTTAAAGCTGTTCACCGCTTCGGTTATCTTGCCGATGGGGACATTTAATTTTGAGCATACAGCAATTGCCGCAGTAGCGTTTGCCACGTTGTATGCGCCCATCATTTTAAGGTTAAAAGGAAAGCTCTTCCCGGGGATACAGAACCAGAAATGGGCAGCGCCGTCGCTGTATTTTATATGGCTTGCATATACCGATGTGCCGCCCTTTATGCCATAGGAATACTTGGTGCAGGGAGTTTCCTTGTAAAGCCTTGCGCCGTAATCGTCCTCGGTGTTGATGAAGGCGATTTTGCAGTGATCTGTGAAGAGCTTCTTCTTGGCGTTGTAGTAGTTTTCCATAGTCTTATGGTAATCGAGGTGATCCTCGGTGAGATTTGTGAAAACGCCGCAGGTGTATACCGCAGGACCTATCCTGTTCTGCTCAAGGGCAAAGGAGGAGACCTCCATAACGCAGTATTTGCAGCCCTTATCCACCATTGTGCGGAATATCTCATAAAGCTCAAATACCTTCGGTGTGGTGGGGGTGGAGTCGTCCCGTTTCATAGGCTCCTTGCCGCAGAGAGTGCCTGCGGTGCCGATAAGTCCCGCTTTTCCTCCTGCACAGGTGATGATGTGATGTATCATCGTTGCCATAGTGGTCTTGCCGTTTGTGCCTGTGATACCCACTAAGATAAGCTCCCTTTCGGGGTGGTCGAA
>JAGAJF010000117.1 GCA_017829005.1 Oscillospiraceae bacterium
AACTCGATACTTTCTATATCCTTTTTTATTAGGTTTTCCGTCCACAAAACTAACCATAGCACTTACTGCACTTGCTCCGTTAATATTGTAGGTCCGTCGGGAACTCTCACTCAGCTTTACAAGGGAATATTTCAGCATATAAGTTCGGATGAACGCAAAAAAAATAATAATTACGATGCATTCGTGGATGAAACTCTTTTCAAGCGTGACAGCTTTGGCGGAAATGTGACTCTGCCTTCGGGAAACGGGCTTAAAAGCTTCATTTACCGCATAATGAAGACAGGCGAAAATGAGAATACCATATTTTTTATGGAAAACACCGAGGGTCATGATTCTGACAGGCTTGAAAAAATGAAGATGGACACCATTCAGGGAAACTATCTTTTCTCCATGATAGTAGACCTGAAAAATGACACCTGCCGCAATTCCGCCACCACAGAGATAAATGCCGACCGACAGGATTATCTTGACATAAAATACTCCCAGTGGAGATATATGATAGCAAATATGTTTATGCCCAATGACAAGAGTATGTTCCTTTCAGCCTCAGATCCCGAGCATATAATCGAAAGGCTTGAGAAGGAAAAGTTCTTCCGTATGGAGATACAGATGCAGAATATTCAGGGCGAATACATATGGGTACGGCTCAGCTTTAACCGTATGAAGAATTTCAGCAGAGATAATCCCATTTTTGTCTATACGGTGCAGGACATCAATGAGGATATGCTCCGCCTTCTTCATCAGGAGAATATTATTGCCGCCGTTGAAGAGAAAAACAAGGAGCTTGACAATATCAACAAGGCTAAGAATGTATTCATCTCCAATATGTCCCACGAGATACGCACGCCTATCAATGCCGTTCTCGGTATGGACGAAATGATACTGAGAGAAAGCTCAGAGGAGCATATAAAGCAGTATGCTTACAACATCAGAAGCGCCGGCAAAATGCTTCTGAGCATTATAAACGATATCCTCGACTACTCCAAGATAGAAGCAGGCAAGATGGAGATAATCCCCGTTGAGTACAGCTCTAACGCAATGCTCGACGATATATGCAGCATTATTTCAATAAAGGTCAAGGAGAAAAATCTAAGGTTCAATGTAAATATTGCCGAGGATATCCCTTCCCGTCTATATGGCGATGAGCTGAGGATAAAGCAGATAATCATAAATATCCTTTCCAATGCCGTAAAGTATACCGAAAAGGGCAGCGTTACCTTCACGGTGGACTGCGTTCAGGCAGAGGAAGATGGTATGACAGGGCTTCGGGTCAAGGTAGAGGACACGGGCATCGGTATGCGCAAGGAGGATATGAGCAGGCTGTTCACCGCCTTTGAGCGCCTTGAAGAAAAGCGCAACCGCAATATTGAGGGAACAGGTCTGGGAATGAGCATTGTTGTCCGTCTCCTTGAACAGATGAACAGCAGACTGGACGTTGACAGCGTTTACGGTCAGGGGTCAACATTCTCCTTTGTTCTTCTCCAGAAGGTCATCGACAGCCGTCCTGCAGGAAATTTCGAGGCAGCCAAGAAAAAGCGGCTTGAAAACGAAAAGCCCGATGAGATACCTTACGCGCCCTCCGCAAAAATTCTTGCAGTAGATGACACCTCCTTTAACCTTACTCTTGTGACCCACCTTCTCAAGCGCACGGGAATAAAGCCCGATACAGCCGCAAGCGGTGAGGAATGTCTGAAAAAGGTTTCCGAAAATCACTATGATCTGATACTTCTTGACCACGTTATGCCAGGTATGGACGGCGTTGAGACTCTTGACAGGCTTCGGAAGATGGGCGGAAGATTCGCCGATATCCCTGTTATTGCCCTCACGGCAAATGTAATGTCGGGGGCAAGGGAAAGATATCTTAATGCGGGATTTTCCGATTTTATCGAAAAGCCCATTGTTCCGTCAAAGCTTGAGGCGGCGCTTGTAAGATATCTGCCCTCGGAGCTTCTTGAAAAGCGTGAAAAGTGATTTTTGCTATGATATAAAATATGCCGCTGTCAAAGGTCAGAAGATGACCTTGACGGCGGCATATTTTTAATATCGGGGCATACGGGCAATTGCTCCGGGGCTTGTGATTTCAAACATATCATAAATTACTATATACATAATTTACACCAAATCGGGGTATATAGCCCTTATCTGCTCCTCGGTAAAGCCTAAGGCTTTCATTTTCTGAATTGTCGAATTTCGTTCTTCGGTTCTGCCCTTTTTTAATCCAATAACCTCACCTTTGGCAATGCCGATAGCTTCGCCTTCCGCCTTGGCATTTTTCAGAGCAGAAGCCTCATCGTGGAGCGCTTTTTCCCTAAGGCGGGCGATTTCTCTTATCTTTGTGTCCTCGGAATTATCATATATCACATTAAACATAATTTACATCAAATCGGAGTATATAGCCCTTATCTGTTCTTCGGTAAAGCCTAAGGCTTTCATTTTCTGAATTGTCGAATTTCGTTCTTCGGTTCTGCCCTTTTTTAATCCAATAACCTCACCTTTGGCAACGCCGATAGCTTCGCCTTTGGCAATGCCGATAGCTTCGCCTTCCGCCTTGGCATTTTTCAGAGCAGAAGCCTCATCGTGGAGTGCTTTTTCCCTAAGGCGGGCGATTTCTCTTATCTTTGTGTCCTCGGACATATCATAAATTACATTTACAGCTTTCTGCATAATAGGAACGTTAGTCTGACTGATCATCTCCAGATCCTCCTCACTGTCGGCATTTATAAACTGCAGCCACAGTTCGCGGCTGTTATGGGGATTTGGCTTTCTGCCGACCTTTTTAAGCTCAAAGAAGTGTATGCCGAATTTGTCGGAAAACACTTCCTCTGTCCCCTTTATCATTGCCGCGACCTCGGTGTGATAATCACTTCCCGAAAACATATTGAAATTGATGATATTTATGGTTATGGTCTGTTTCAGCTCACTGTAATCCTCGCCGCTTTTCAGCTCCGACGAGTACAGCTTTGCCCAGTAGAAAAGCGTCCTGTCACGGTAATCCGTATCATTTTTTACCTGAATTTCCACATTTACAAGGCGGTTGTCCACTTTAAGGCTCAGGTCAAGGCGGCTGAACTTTCCCGACAGCGTTTCGGGCGGCAGCTCGGGATCTGTTATCTTTATCTCCGATATGCTCTCCTGGGGAATATCAAGCATACTCGCCACAAAGGAATACAGCATATCCTCGTTTTCCGTGAACAGCTTCTTGAATATTATATCCAGCTTTGCGGAAACTACATCTCGTGCCATGGAACTTTTCCTCCTTGTCTTTTTATCAGTTATATTATATCACTTTTTTCCCCGCTTTGCAAGAGAAAAAAACAGACAGACATTTCCATCTGCCTGTCTGTTTCGGAGCATTTTTATGCCGTATCACTTTCCGGTCACAGCCATACTCAGCCCCGACTGGATAGTCTCGCCGATAAGGGGCTTGGTGAAGCCGTTTTCGGCATCGTTATAAGTAATGTCCGCTCCTATCATAAGATGATCGTCGAAAAGGAGATTTACCGTCATGTTATCGGGAAAATCGGGGTAATTTAAGATCTTGTATGTGTACATCGTCACCTTCTTGCCCGAATAGGGAAGAAGGTCGAAGCCCTGGGACTTCTGCAGCTCGTTGTACTCGTTATACGAGGCATTAAACTCCGCAGGTATCTCAATATCCCTGCTCTCGGGGTCGGGCTCAACGATAAGTCCGCATTTGTTCAGAAACTCCACCCTCTCCGCATTGCACTCAAAGGTAAACTGCTTTTCGGTCTCCGCCTCGTCCTTTGCGGCAAGGACAAACCAGGCAAGTCCCCCGAGGATTATAAAAACAATGGCAAGGAATATGCCCTTGCCCCTTTTTTTGCCGTCCTCACGTCCGCTTGAATAATCTCTGCTCATATGATCAGCTCTCCATAATCAAATTTTCCCCGCATTGCAGGGCTGTGATACCAAATTATATGCAGGCTTTATCAAAAAAAGACAGGCATAAGCGGCAAAATTTATGTCCCTGCGTTTTGCGGGTCGAAATCGTAAAACATTTCTGAATAATTTAAAAATTATAAATTGACATTTTTAGAGGTTAGTGATATAATAAAGCATAAAAATAAATGTCCTGAGGTGACCTTTTATGTCTTTTGTTAAAACAATGCTGGAAAGCATGTCGGATAATAGCCTGATATTTATAGCTCTGGCTATAGCCATACTCTCCTTCGCAAGTTCACTATATTGGGGTGCGTCGGTTTCAAAGCATTTTGAAAAAGCCGACGGCAGCGGTTTGAAAAAGATGACATACTATTGGCTCGATATTTCATACACCCTTTTTGTGGCAACCATTTCAATGTTTCCTTTATTCGGTATGCTGGGAACAGTAGTTTCACTGATAGGTCTGGGAAATGTGTTTCAGACAGACAGTGCAGATATGACCGGGATAAAATCAGAATTTTTCCTTGCACTTACCTCTACAGCCTGGGGCATTATTTTCTCATTGATATTTAAATTCGTTAATGCAATTGTTCAGCCTTTTATCGAAAATCAGATCGACAAAGCAAAAAAGGCACTCAAGATATAAGGTGATTTGGTGTGAAAATGAAAAGAGAAGTTATTCTGGATTTTACTTCCCTGCTTGATGTGATAATGCTGATACTGTTTTTCTTTGTCATATTTGCGACACTTGATACAAACGACGCTAAATCGGAAGCAAAAGCGGCACAGGCAGAAGCCGAGCAGCAGATCGCAGATGCACAGGCTGAATGGAAAACCGCAGACGAAGCACGGGAAAAGGCAGAAGCCGAGCTGAAAAAGCTTGAGCAGGACAAGGCTCTGGCTGAGTCCATAATAATAAACGGCGCAGATGATTTTAAAAAAGCTTTACGGCTCAAGCTTATGCTGACCTATGAGAATGATGACTGGATCATCACCGTAAACTGCCCCAAAGAGGAAAAGGGCGAGATAAGGTACACCGAGCTTGGTAAAATAACCAATGTCAGAAAACGTGAGGACATATCGGAAATTGCAGAGGATTTCCGGAAGCTAATAGATGAATATGGCTATTCCCGGGAAGATGCGTTTTTGTGTGACATTATGTACTATTCTGATGCTCCGGGTTCCAGATTGGCAAAAAATAACACAGACCGGATGCTGAGCATTTTTCAGAATGAGTTTGGATATAAATATCTGTTCAGTTCCACAACAGATCTGGCTGATATAGCTAATACGAAGGGGTAAGCATATGAGGAAGCTGAAAGGTTTTTCAATTGCAACGCTGCTGGTCGTTCTGGCAGCCGTTGCCGTTGTGGGAGCAGTAATATATTTTGTCGGAAAAGGCGGATTGGGCTTTGGCGGCGGAAAGGGTGACGGAGAAGGCAGCGGAAATGCCGAGACCGCAGAGCAGGCTATGGCTACCGTACAGGAGTCCGAGGTCACTACTGAGATCACAACCCGGGAGATAGTGTATATTGAGGTAAAGGTACACGAAAATTCCTATCTTTATAACAATGACCAATATGAAATAAGTGATATCGGGCAGCTTATCGGGGATATCAATGAAAACGAAGAAAAATTTACTGTAAGAGTCATTGATGAAAATGCCTCGGAAAAAGCATATTCGCAGCTGCTGTCGGCATTTGACGATAATAAGATAAAATATATCGAGCTTTCGGAATAAACAGGGAGGGTGCTTTCTATGACGCACAGAAAAATAAAGAAGATCATTACATTGGCTTTTTCTCTCGCAATGACAATTACTTTATCGGCTTGCAAAAATCCCCTTGATTTACTTTTAAACAAAGCCGAAACAACACGATCAATTTCGGAAGAAACTGAACAGGCTGTTACGGAAAATACGCTTATTACCGAGGCAGTATCATCGGAAGAAGCCGAGAGCGAGACCTCAGCCGAAAGCATTGCATCGGAGGAATTTGACGAAACAGGCGGAGGAAATCCCGATACATATAAGGAAATTGAAATAACTGTATCCGAAAATCAGTATTTCTATAATAACCACGAAATAACATTTGATGATTTTACCGCACTGCTCAAAGATGCCAATGTGAATACAACGGTCAGACTATCCGATGAAATGGCATCCGACAGTGCCTTTTCGAAAATAACAGATTATCTTGATGAACAAAATATTCCGTATATTACAGAATGAAGTCCTCAAAAATATTGACATAAAGGGAAAAGTCTGCTATAATGGTACTGTAATGCGGCTTATTGCCGAAATGAATAAATTTTTGATCTTGAAATGAGGAATTTAAATGTCTGCAAATATCGTGATCGGCACCCAGTGGGGCGATGAGGGCAAGGGCAAGGTAATAGATATCCTTGCTTCCCGTGCTGATGTTGTAGTCCGCGCTCAGGGCGGAAACAACGCAGGTCATACCGTTGCCAGCGGCGGCGAGACCTACAAGCTCCATCTTATCCCCTCGGGTATTCTCTATAAAGACACCCTCTGCCTTATCGGCGCAGGCGTGGTTCTCGACCCTAAGGACTTGCTTGGCGAGATAGACTCCCTTTCCGCAAGAGGAATTTCCTTTGACAATCTGAAAATTGACCCCAGAGCCCACATCATTATGCCCTGGCACATCGCCCTTGACGGCCTTTCCGAACAGTTCAGAGGAAACAAGGACATCGGTACAACTCACAGAGGTATCGGTCCCACATATATGGACAAGTACGAGAGAAGCGGTCTGCGCTTCTATGACCTGGTTCACCCCGACATTTTCAGGGAAAAGGCAAAAAGCGTTGGCGAGCTGAAAAATGCCATCATCACAAAGGTATACGGCGGCGAAGCTATTGACCTTGACAAGGTGATCGAGGAGTATATCGGCTACGGACAGCGCCTTGCAAAGTTTATGGACGATGTTTCCGTTCTTACCTATGAGGCTAAGAAGGCAGGTAAGACCATTCTTTTCGAGGGCGCACAGGCAACTCTCCTTGACATCGACTTCGGAACATATCCCTATGTTACTTCCTCCCACCCTCTGTCCGCAGGCGTATGCACAGGCTCGGGCGTTGGTCCTATGGTAATTGACGGCATTTACGGCGTTGCTAAGGCATACACCACAAGAGTGGGCAAGGGCCCTTTCCCCACCGAGCTTAACGATGAAACAGGCGACTATATCCGCAACAAGGGCGGCGAATTCGGCACAATTACGGGCAGACCCAGAAGAACAGGCTGGTTCGACTCTGTTATCGTCCGTCACGCTGTAAGAGTAAACGGACTTTCCTCTCTCGTTATCAACAAGCTTGACACCCTTGCAGGTCTTGATACTCTCAAGATATGCGTAGCATACAAGAAGCCCGACGGCTCTGTTATCAGAGATTTCCCTCCCACGCTTGAGGGACTTGAGGGCTGCGAGCCTGTTTACGAGGAGTTCCCCGGCTTTAACGAGGATCTTTCCGCTTGCAGAAAGTTCGAGGAGCTTCCCGAGATATGCCGCAAGTATATCGCACGCCTTGAGGAGCTTTGCGAGTGTCCTATCAGTATGGTAGGCGTTGGCCCCGACAGAGAGCAGGTAATTGAGAGATAACGCAGTTCCCGAGCTTTATTCTTTATAATTTATTCTTTATTCATTATTCTTTTTTGACGGATAATGACTATTCGGAAGATTTGCATTTTTCGGGGCGGAAGCGTATTTTCCGCCCCGATTGCTTTATTCTTTATAATTTATCCGTAAATAACAGCCTATTTTATATCAGGAGGAAATAAAATGTTGATAGAAAACATCAGAGAGTGCGAATACGGCGGTTTTGAAGGCGAGACTTATTTAAACGACCGGGACGGCAAAGTGAGAGTTCACTTTCCGTCTGAAGCAAAAAGAGAATATGCAGAGAAATGTGTTGAATATTTGCAGAATATGGATAAAGATATGACGCAAAGATTAGCCAAGTATGCATACAGGTTTTTCAAGGATTTTTCCAAATATTTTGATGATGATGATTACGGTACATTTATAGATATGCCCCAAAATGTTTCCGAGGAGGATATTTTAAAGTATGTACAGTTCGGTTCAATAATTATTGAAGAAGAATGCAGAGAAGACAGAGTAGAGTTTCACGCAGAATGCGGCTGTGATTGGGAAATTGAACACGGATTTGAATTTACTGTCTCGGGCGGAAAAATACTGTATGTGGGACCGTTTGAGGACATATCTCCAAATAATCCGGAAAGATTTGCATACTACGGCTTTTATGACGAAAACGCAGACCCGATAATGAATTATGCCGATAAGGAAATATAAAACCGCTTAAAAAGGAGCGCCAAAAAATGTTTGAAAATCTCAAATACATAAACACCCTTATGAACGAAGCCGTTGAAAAAGACAGCATTGCAGGCGGCAGCGTTATGGTTATCCATAAGGGCGAAACGGTTTATCTCGACCACTTCGGATATGCCGACAGGGCAAGCGGGAAGAAAATGAGCGGGGATAACCTTTTCCGCCTTTTTTCCCTTACAAAGCCCATAACCGCCGCAGCCGCAATGCTCCTCCTCGAAAGGGGCAAGATCGAGCTTCGCTATCCTCTGAAATGGTTCCTGCCCACATTTGATAATATGCAGGTGCTTGATGAAAATGGGCTTCGTCCTGCGGACAGGGACATCACCCTCGGCGACCTGCTCACAATGACCTCGGGCATATCCTACCCCGGCGGCACTCCCTCGGGAATGAAAATGGGAGAGGTGTGGGGCAGGCAGTCCGATGCTTACGAAAACGGTGGCAAGCCATTATCCACACGTGATTTCGTCCTTGAAATGGGAAATGTGCCCCTTGCATTCACTCCCGGGGCAAAATGGGAATACGGCGCATCTGCCGATGTTATGGCTGCGGTCATTGAGACAGTAAGCGGAATGAAGTACAGCGAGTTTCTTAAAAAGGAAATTTTCGAACCTCTCGGAATGAACGATACAGGCTTTTATATCCCCGAAGAGAAATACCACCGTCTTGCCACCCCCTATGTTCAGACACCCGAGGGCAATTCGGTCTATACAAATC
Source organism: Oscillospiraceae bacterium (assembly GCA_017829005.1). Taxonomy (GTDB): domain Bacteria; phylum Bacillota; class Clostridia; order Oscillospirales; family Ruminococcaceae; genus Huintestinicola. The sequence continues at coordinate 8,976 of JAGAJF010000117.1, forward strand.
ACGACCTGTGCATTACCGATTACAAGACCCCTCCCGCATTTGAGTCGGGGGGAGCGGGACTTGTTTCCACAATCGAGGATTACTCCAAATTCGTTAAAATGCTGCTGGGCAGAGGTTCTTTGGGCGGGGTGAGAATACTGGGCAGAAAGACCGTTGAGCTTATGGCAACAGACTCTCTGACCGATACTCAGAGAGCCTCCCTTGAGTGGGACAGTATGCTGGGACAGGGCTACGGCAATTTTATGCGTGTGCTTAAAAGCCCCTCTGCCGCAGGCTTTAACGGCTCTGTGGGCGAATACGGCTGGGACGGTATGCTTGGCTGCTATTTCTGCATTGACCCCAAGGAAGAGCTTGCCTTCCTCTATTTCGTTCAGCAGGCATACACAGGCTGCACCGAATTTACAAGACGGCTCCAGAACGTTGTTTGGGGCGCTTTGGATTGATATCAAATTCACCCCGAATTGTAACCGTATTGTTGTTGATTTTTTCCGTTTATATGCTATAATTGTAGTATAGTCTTATCCGACAATAAAAACGAATGGAGCAAGATCTGTATGAATAAATTTATGACGGTCGTTACCAATAAATGGTTCCGTATCGGAGTGAGCATACTTGGAGTGGCTTATTCCATCGTGCTTGCGTATTTCGATTATAACGTGTTCTTCTATGATATCGAATATGTGAACCGAAAGGAATTTGCAATTGTAGGCTCTATTTTCTCCGCTCTGATATGCCTGCTGTTTCTGTATACAAGACGGTCGCCGCTGACCTGCATTTACGGTATGGTGAATATGGTGCTGTTTTTCCCATTGCTGCTGCTGGATTGGGGAAACTGGCCGCTGCTATTGCCTGCGGCGGTGGTAACGCTTTTCGGCTTCTTCTGCTGTCATATGAACGAAACGGCGAAAACCATTTTCGGAACCATATTCCTGCTCATGTACATACTTGGCGGAATTGCCTTCTTCCTTGTAATGAACGTGTTCAGGGTGACTACCACAGATACCCTTATCGAAAGGGGCGTATCTCCCTCGGGAGCGTTCAGATACTATGTTCTCGATGTTCAGAACAAGTCCACGGGAAAGCTCTGTGTATACGTTCAGCCCAATACTCTCGATGTTGACAAGGGCTTTATCAAGATGGACACCACCATCAAAAAGCTTGTTAAGCAGGCTCCCAAGCCTGTGGAATTTGACTGCGAGTGGAGCGGCACCAAGATGATAATAAACGGCGAGGTATATTTTGACGAAGCGAAAAATCTTGCCGAGGAGAATGGTCAGCTTGTGTACGATATAGCGGACGGAAGCTGGAGCTATACATATTTCTCCATTGAATATCCCATTTTCAACACCATTGAGGACGTTAAGGGCAAGATCGACAAGCTTGCCGACAAGCTCTCCGAGGAAGATGAGACGGAAACGGCTGAGGAAGGCGGAAGTGAAAGCGAAGCCGAGACGGAAGCCGAAGAAACCGAAGCTGAAAGCGAAGCAGAGACAGAAGAGACTTCCGAGACAGAGGAAGAAAGCGAATAACTCATAAAATCAAACCGCCTGCCGCAAAATAAACTGCGGCAGGCGGTTTTGCTATGTTTATTTTTCTCCGGGTCTCTTAATTCTGTCCATCTCGAACCAGAAGGTGCTTCCCACGCCTTCCTCGGATTTTACTCCGAATTTAAAGCCGTGAAGAATAAATATCTGCTTGACGATTGAAAGACCTAAGCCTGTTCCGATGACCTCGCGCTTGTGCTTCTCGGCACGGTAGTAGCGGTCGAAGATAAGCGGCATAAGCTCCTTGTCAATGCCTGCACCCGTGTCGGTTACGGAAATCTGAATGGTCTTGGGAGTGCAGACCTCCATAATGTAAATGGACTTGTCCTCGCCCGAGTAGTTTACGGCATTGTTGACAAGGTTGTAGATTATCTGGTCAAATTTGATAAGATCTGCCTCACCCCATGCCTCCTCGTCGGCGCTGACATAGAATTTGTAGCCGTCACGCTCGGAAAGAAGGGTGTATCTGGTCATTATCTCCTTCAGCCTGCTGCCAACACAGAAAGGCTCCTTGTTAATCTCGGCGCTGCCGTTTTCCAGCTTGGTAAGATCCATAATATCATTTACCAGAGCGGCGAGGCGGTCGCTTTCCTCAATGATAATGCCAAGATGCTCGTCACGCTTGACGGGGTCGTCTCCCGAAAGGTCACGTATCATCTCCGCATATGCCTTCACCATTGTAAGGGGGGTGCGCAGGTCGTGGGAGATGTTCGCCATAAGGTCACGGCGCATTGTATCTATCTTGGTTATTTCGTTGGAGGCATAGTTAAGGGTGTCTGCCAGCTGTTCGGTCTCGGTGTAGCCTCTGCCGTTGAATTTAACGTTATAATCACCCTGAGCCAGCTTTTCGGCGGAGCGGGTGATACGGACAATTGGCGTTGCCACAAGGCTTGACAGGAATATGGATATGCCGAATGCCAGCACCAGCATTGCAAGGCTCACCTGCAGCATCTGCACCCTGAGGATATCCACAGTGGATTCCAGCGGCTCGAGAGAGGTGTTCAGAAGCAGGTAGCCTATGGGGTCCTCCTTTGTGCCTATGAGCATTGAGAAGATAAGGGTGTTATTCTGGAAACGGGAGTTCTTCACCTCGGCGTAATATATTCCCGTTGTGCTTTCATAGGCAAGCTTGCGGTATTTTGCAAGAGAGGCTCCGCTGCTGTGAAGAAGGCAGTTTTTGCCCATAATATCATAGGAATACACGCTCAGCCCGTAGCGGTCCTGGATAAGCACGCAGGTGTCATTGTCGTGGGCTATCCGGTCAAGAGAGTCGGTGGTAAAGCCCTCTTCTCCCCACCGGGTCAGGATATAGTTAGCGATAGAGGTGATATCGCTGGTTTTCTCCGTCCGGTAGGTGGCTTCAAGAGAGACGGTAAAGGATATCCAGATCATTATCAGGATACTGATTATGAAAATGGCAAAGTATATCCATACCGTAAAGCGGATACTTCGGAGACTTTTTTTCAGAACCTGTTTTTTACTTTCCGCCATCGAACTTGTAGCCCATTCCTCTCAAAGTAATGATGAATTTGCGGTATTCACCCAGCGAATTTCTCAGCATTTTGATATGGGTGTCAACAGTGCGGTCATCGCCATAGAAATCATATCCCCATACCTCCTCGAGAAGCTTTTCACGGGAGAGGGCAATTCCCTTGTTGCGGACAAGATAGAAAAGCAGGTCATACTCCTTTGGCGTAAGTGAGGCAGGAACTCCGTCCACCTTAACCACTCTGCCCGACATATCTATCTCAAGTCCCTCAAAGGTTAGAGTCTGCTTGCTGTCGGCAGGCTCGGCGGGAGCACTTCTCTTGATGACAGCTCTTATCCTTGCAAGAAGCTCCTTGGGAGAGAAGGGCTTTGTTACATAATCGTCCACGCCTATCTCAAAGCCGAACAGCTTGTCATATTCCTCGCCCCTGGCGGAGAGCATTATTACGGGGGTCTGCTTGGTCTTGCGTATTTCCTTTACAGCGGAGTAGCCGTCAAGCCTTGGCATCATAATGTCCATTATGATAAGGTCGAAATCCTCTTTGCGGCATATCTCCACCGCTTCCATTCCGTCGGCTGCTTCGACAGTCTCAAAGCCGTCAAATTTTGCGTATTCGCTGATAACGTTTCTGATGTTTTTTTCATCGTCTACAATTAGTATCCTGTTTTTTTCCATATTAAGCCTGCTTTCTCTATATATTTTGCGGGTCATAATTACTATAAGCTTATTATAACACGCATATGTGTATTTTCTGTGAAATTCTGAGGAAAACACAGCGCAAAAAAATCTCCCCCCGTATTATCAGTCGGGGAGAGACCTTATTATGCAAGATTATTTGAGGATTTTTTCCCATTCAATAACAATATCACAGCAAAGCTCGATATCCGAGTCCTCTGCCGCTTGTCTGAGCTTCTGATACAGTTCATTCTGCCTGTCGTCAAAGCGCATACTGCCCATCTGCTCCACCGCTTCATCAATAAGCAGGGTATCAAATTCATCAAGAGCATTTTCCAGCTTTTCAAGCACAGCTTTGACCTCATCGGTAGTGGCAGTGCCTTTTTTGCATTCCGATGAGGCTATCTGTCTCCAGATGCCAACAACGGTACTGCACATATCGGTGTCGCAGCTTTCCGCCGCAGCCTTGAGCTTTTCAAAGCACTGGGTCTGAGCAGGGGTGAAGCTGTATTCGGACATCTTTTCCAGCACCTCGTCCATTGCCAGAGTGTCCATAGCTTCAAGCGCCTCGTTCATACTGTCAAGGAGCATTGATACCACGCTGAGATCTGCCGCAGCAGCCTCGGTATTACCCGAAAGCTCGGGGAACAGGGGAGCCAGGATATCCTTGTATCTCAGGAAATGAGCGATAAGGTCGCTGGTCTTTGCAAGGATAAGGTCAACATCAAGCTCGTTTCCTGCCTTTTCAAGTCTTGCCGCAAGCTCGGCGAGAGCGTCCGCGCCGAGCTGCTTTGAGGTGCTTTTGAGGGAATGCACCTCAATGGTATAGCCCTTGATATCGCTCTTTTCAAGTGCGCCTGTTATTATGGCGGCGCGCTTGTCGATGGAGAGATAATACTCCCTCAGTATCTGCATATAAAGCTTTTCGCTTCCCAGGAGAGAGAGTGCCTGCTTAGTGTTAAGCCCCTCGATAACAAGGGTATTCGTATTGCTCTGTGCAGGCGGTGCAGCCTTTTCGGACACGGCAGGGATTATCTTTTCCTTGGGCAGCCATTTTCTTATCATAGCAACGATATCCGATACCTCGATAGGCTTTGCCACAAAGTCGTTCATACCCTCCTGAATGAACATTTCCTTGGTGCCGCCAATGGCATTGGCGGTAAGGGCGATGATGGGGACATTTTCATAGCCCACGATAAGGCGCCTGATAATGTGGGTGGTCTCCACGCCGTCAACGCCCGGCATCATATGATCCATAAACACGATATCATATTTCAGCTTCTTGACCTTTTCAATGGCCTCGGAAGCGCCGTTTGCCGTATCCACCTGCATTTTCAGGGGTTCGATTATTCCGCAGGCAACGGTGAGATTGATGGGATTATCGTCAACGATAAGCACGTGTGCATCGGGAGCGGTAAATGCAAAATTGTCGCTTTCCGACTCGCATTCGGGCAGGATATCGCCGCCCAGACCCAGTGCGGAATAAAGTCCCAGTGAATATATGGGCTTATGAAGCATTTTCACACGGGGCTGACTTACATCGCAGGGGCTGTCATAGGGCGCAATGAGCAGACATCTCACATCGGGATTGTCCATAACAGTCTTCTTTATCCTGTCGCTGAAAAGGTGCTTTTCCACAATGATAAAGCCGCTTGTTATGCTGTCAAGGCTGCCTTCATACTCAAGATTTATGTACTCTATGCCCAGAGTTTCAAGGTCTTTGCATACCTGAGCGTAAACATACTCATTCTCTATTATGAGCGCCGCGGTCACGCTGCTGTCGGGGTGAGGGATGGAGGGTGCGGGATTTATTATCTTCTGAGGCAGCTCCACATAGAAGGTGCTTCCCTTTTCATATTCGCTTTCAACAGATATGGAGCCGTTCATAAGTCTCAGCAGCTGCTGTGAAATGGCAAGACCAAGACCTGTGCCTTCGATGTTGCGGTTTCTCTTGCTGTCCACCGGCTGGAAGGATCGGAAAAGCTTGCCCATATCCTGCTTCTTGATGCCTATTCCCGTATCCTTGATAACAGCCTTTAACATAACGTTGTCGCTGTCTATCTCCGAGAAGGATATGGACATATGCACCTCGCCGTGCTCTGTGAATTTAACGGCGTTGTTTAAGAGATTGAGGAGTATCTGCTGAATTCTGATATTATCGCCGTAAAGCTTGTGAGGGAGCTTCGGGTCAAAATCCACCGTGAACTCAAGCTCCTTTGAGCCTATCCTCGTATTTACAATATTGGCAAGGTCGTTTACAATGGAGAGCGGTTCGTATACCACCTCCACGATATTCATCTTGCCCGATTCTATCTTTGAAAAGTCCAGAATGTCGTTGATAATAACAAGAAGATTTTTTCCCGAGGAGCGGATCTGTCTCACATACTGCTTTGCCTGGGGGGTCATATCCTCGCGGAGAGCCATTTCCGCCATTCCGAGAACGGCATTCATAGGCGTTCTTATCTCGTGGCTCATATTGGCGAGGAAGTCGGATTTCTGTGCCGCCGCCTGCATTGCCTGTCTGCTGAGCTTTATGGTCTCATAGGACTTGTACGCCATATCGGAGATAACTCCCGCAAATTCGTAAATAAACTGAGTAGAACGTTCTATAGCCGCCTTGGGGACGATCTGGGTCTTTCGTGCGGCTTCGATGAAGCCCTCCTCGTCAACGCCTATCTCCTTGGCTATCTCCCGCATTTTCTCGTAATCAGGCTCTTCGGACAGTACCTGACCGCCGATAAAGCTGCCTATCATACAGTCGCCAAGCATTACGGGCGCCGCAAAATCCACCAGATGGGCGTGGCAGAAGTATGAAACGGGCTGTCCTGTCTCAAGCACCTTTATGGCTCCGTCACGGTCGCATTTCTCGCATCTCGCCCTTCCTATGGGGGACTTTCGGCAGTAGTTTGTACAAAATTCGGAAAAATTCGACCCCATTGTGATGGGAATGCCGTTTTCATCGGTGGTGAGAGCCGCCATTCTTGCCATTTTGGAGAAGGAGTCCTGTATCTTCTGGAGCGTCTCCACGGGGATAAGGTCGGTAAGCTTTATTTCTTCGTCCATATATCTCATATGAATGCTCCTCTCAGCCCAGCAGAGATTTGATAGTCTCGTTTACTCTTTCCATATCTATGGGCTTGAGCAGGTAGCCCTGAGGCTTGAGGGAAAGCACCTCGGTTATCCTTTCACGGTCTGCAATGCCTGTGAGAAATACCACAGGGATATCCTTGGCGCTGTCAAGCTTCTTTATCCTTCTGAAGACCTCGGGACCTGTCTCCACAGGCATCTGGTAATCGAGGAAAATAAGGTCGGGGGTCTTGCTCTCAAGGAATTTCATAGCCATTCTGCCGCTGACTATGGCGGTGACGTCATATCTGTCCTCAAGGGCGGATTTGAGCAGCTTCAACACGTTTTTGTCATCGTCCACCACAAGGATATGCTTTTTAACACCGAGTGATTTTTTCTCAAGCTCCGCTGCCGACCTTCGCTCCGCCTCTTCCTTTTCCCTGGCGATACGTTCCTGCTCATTGGCGATACGTTCCTTTTCCTCCTCAATGCTTCGGAACATACGGTTTATCTTGTCGCTTATGGTGGAAATTGTGATGGGTCTTGACAGTATAAGGTCAATGAGCTTTTCGTTTTCATTTTCGGAGGAATAAAGCTCAAAGCAATCCTCATTTGTTATAACTACAACAGGAACGCTGCCGAAATCCTCGTGAGTTTTGAGCCTCTTTATCTGGGATATAAGCTGTACATCGGCATATTCCGCTATGCATACGTATGCGTCGGGCTTGAACATCTCATAATGGGCGCTGAGGTCTGTCCAGTACCCCGATGTGCTCATACACGTAAAACCGGTGGAATTTACAAAAAAATCTCTTAGCAAAGCCGAGCTGCCGCCGTTGACAAGTATCTTATATCTCATACCGATGTACCTCCGTGACAATATATTTTCCGTTAAGAATATTTTATCGTATATTGTAATGTTTGTCAATACTTTATATGGTATGTTTCACCGAAAATCGTCGGTTTTCAACAATTTTTACATCCCGATATAACGTATAGTGACTTATGGAAAAAATAACTTTAGGGATATGAAGAAAATTCTATTGACAACCGCTTCAAATAATGCTATGATAAAATCGTATTATTATAGTATGGAAAAAAACAGAAAAGGAACCGAAAGAAATGGAAGATCTGAAAGAGAAAAAGAAGTCTGCGGGTGCAGATGACTACAGCATAGACAGCGAAACTGCAAGCCTTATCTCCGCAGCCATTGCAGGAAAAAAGGAAGCGGCGGCAAAGGCAAGGCTTAAGCACAAGAAAAAGATAATAATCACCGCCTGTGTAGCATCTGTTGCTGCACTTGCTGCTGTATATTTCGGGGGCTGGGCGGCTTCTATGGGCAAGTTCCTTCCCAACACCTACATAAACGGCGTTGATGTGAGCAAGAAAAACATTTCCGAGGCGGCGGCACTTGTTCAGGCAGAGTGCGTTCCCACAGGCGTTACGGTCATAGAGCGAAACGGCGAGGAAAAGGTATTCAGCCCGTCGGAATTTGATTATACATATGATGTTTTCGGCGAGGTAGGAGAAATTTACCGCAGTGTGAGCCACAGCGGCTGGCTGTTCTCCTATTTTAACGAGTCCTATTACCAGACAAAGGCAAAGCCTTCCTATGATGAAAAGAAGCTGAAAAGGCTTCTCACCCGAACCTCCTGGGGCAGCACTCCCACCGAGGACGCAAGGCTTGTTCACGGTGAAAACGGTTACTACATCAAGGAAGAGGTATACGGCGACAAGCCCGATGAAGCAAAGCTTACGGAATATGTTCTCTCCGAAGCCGCAAAGGGCAATTTCACCGTTGACCTTGAGGAAGGCGGCTGCTATGAGGAGCCCAAGATATTTGCCGCCGATCTGAGTGTCGATCTTGATGCACTTAACAACAAATTCAACTATGTGATAACCTACGACTTCGGATACACCACCGAGGAGCTTACGGGTGCCATGGTTTACGAATGGATGGAGGACGGCGGAACTATTGACAGGAGCAAGGTTGAAAAATATGTAGATTCTCTTGCGGAGAAGTACGACACCTTTATGACCGCCAGAAAGTTTGAGACTACAAACCGAGGCACTATCACAATGAGCCAGGGCAGATATTCCACAGGTCAGTACGGCTGGTGGACGGACAGGGAAAAGACTGTGGAAAAGCTCCTCGAGTACATAGACAAGGGTGAGTCCGTAACCGTTGAGCCTGTATATGTGCGGCTTGATACGGGCTATACCTATCGGGGCTTTGACTCTGCCCGTTCAGCCAATGGTGATATCGGCAACACCTATATCGAGGTAGACCTTTCCGCACAGCATATGTGGTACTATGAGAACGGCGAGCTGAAATTCGAGACGGGGCAGATAGTTTCGGGCAAGGCAAGCGATCCCAAGCGCAAAACTCCCGAGGGCGTTTACAGCGTTTACACCAAAAGCACCAATTACACCATGAAAGCCGCCGACGGCTCCTACACCGCAAAGTGCGCTTACTTTATGCGGATAAGCTTCGAGGGCATCGGCTTCCACGATCTCAGCCGCTCGGCTTACGGCGGAAACATCTATCTCACCAACGGCTCCCACGGCTGTATCAATATGAAAAAGGACGAGGTAAAAACTCTTTACGAGATGGTTGAGAGGGGCACGCCGGTTATTATGTATTATTGACGGGCGTTTATATAGGTATAATTTCGGCTCTCCCTGCTGTATGGCGGGGAGAGCCGTTGCTTTATTACCGAACATCAAACGCACATTCGTCCATCT
>JAGAJF010000118.1 GCA_017829005.1 Oscillospiraceae bacterium
ACGAAAACGTTACTATTGACGGCTTCGGAGAGGCGGAACAGGACGCCATAGGCGAAATAATGAATATAACAATGGGCTCTGCTGCTACCGCCGTATCCAATATGCTCAGCGCCAAGGTATGGATCACCACACCTACGGTGACCATAGAAAAGGCTAAGGATATGGTATATCCCGAGCTGGAGCCTTCCATTCACGTAAAGATCAAGTACATACAGGGCGTGAGCGGCGAAAATGTTCTCATTCTCAAGCAGGACGACGTTCAGCTTATCCTTAATCAGCTTATGGGTCTGCCTCTTGAGGTAACGGACGACTTCGAGTTCGACGAGATGAACATCTCGGCGGTATGCGAGGTAATGAACCAGATGATGGGCGCTTCCGCTACGGCTTTGTCGGAGCTTATCAACACCCCTATCGACATTTCCACCCCTCAGGCAGAGGTAAGCAAAGAATCCTCGGGTGTTAACCCCTACGGCATTTCCCCCGATGACAATGTATGTGCTATCAGGTTCAAGCTTACCATTGACAACGTGATAAATTCGGAATTCATTTCCGTTATGACAATAGATCTGGCAAAGGAAATGGCTCAGAAAATGATGGCGGCATACTCGGGAGGTGCGGAAGAACCTGCTCCTGCTGAGGAATCCTCCTCAAATCTCAGCCAGGACGAGATACAGGCGCTGCTAAACGGCGCAGGAAGCGGCGGGGCTGCCGCAGAGCCTGCTCCCGCACCTGCAGCTTCCTCGGGCGGAAGCCTCTCACAGGAGGAGATTAACGCACTTTTAAGCGGCGCAAGCACACCTCAGCAGGCTTCTCAGCCATCACCTCAGCCCATTCCCCAGCCTATGGCTCAGCCTGCTCCCGATATGAGCTACAACGCTCAGCAGCCACAGCAGCCAATGGGTATGCAGGGAGCTTCTCCCCAGATGGGAATGGCTCAGCAAGGAATGCCACAGCAGGGTATTCCCATGGCAGGCGCAATGCCCTACGGCGGATATTACGGTATGCCGCCCTACGGATATCCTCCTATGCAGCCCGTGCAGAAGGGCAGTGCGGTCAATGTTCAGGCAGTTCAGCTCCAGAGCTTTGAAAATTACAATAACAAGGATCTCAGTGCCGATCAGAATGATAATCTGAAACTGCTTATGGGCGTTCCGCTCAACGTTACCGTTGAGATAGGCTCAGCCCGCAAAAAGGTCAAGGAGATACTGGATTTCACTCAGGGAACCATAATCGAGCTTGAACGTCAGGCAGGCTCCCCTGTTGATATCATCGTAAACGGTCATCTCATTGCAAAGGGAGACGTCGTTGTTATTGACGATAACTTCGCTGTAAGAATAACCGAAATCATCAAATCAAAATTTTTAGATAATTTAGGTAAGGAGTAATTACAATGGACAAGAAGATTATGCTCGTAGACGACGCCGCTTTTATGCGTATGATGATCAAGGATACCCTCACTAAGAACGGTTATACCAATATCATCGAGGCTTCCGACGGCGAAATTGCCTGCAACACCTATGCTTCCGAAAAGCCCGACCTTGTGATCATGGACATCACTATGCCCAACAAGACAGGTATCGAAGCTCTCAGAGACATCAAGGCTTCCGATCCCTCCGCAAAGGTAGTAATGTGCTCCGCTATGGGTCAGGAATCTATGGTAGTCGAGGCTATCAAGCTTGGCGCTCTGGACTTCATCGTTAAGCCCTTCAAGCCCGACAGAATACTGGCTACAGTTCAGAAGATCATCGGCTGATACGGGGTTCTTTCGGATAATGACTGAATTTATTCCCGTTGTTCTGGCTCTCCTGGGTGTTGTCGCCCTAATGCTGGGCGTGCTGTACCTTATGAAATGGCTGAACACGCGCATTACGGGAGGAAAAGACCGCAAGGGGATCAAGATATCCTCCTGTGTAGGCGTGGGTCAGGACAAGTCTGTTATAGCAGTGAGAGCGGGAAAGAAAAATCTGCTTATCGGCGTATCCCAGGGAGGGATAAATCTGCTGTGTGAGCTGTCCGAGGAGGATATGGAGCTTATCGAATGTCCTCCCTCAAATGACAGCGATATGGCAGGAAAGTCCTTTGCCGAATGTCTCAAATACAATGCGGCAAAGCTTGGCAAGGAGTTTATCACCCCAAAAAACAACAGCGATAACGATGATGGCAGCGGCAATTCGTGAAAGGCGGAGGCATATAATGAAAAATAAAATATGCGGCTCATTTCCGAAAAAGCTGAAGGCTGCCGCCATAGGCGGAATATGCGCTGCTGTGATAATGTGGGGTGCTGCGGGTGCAGTTACATATGCTGCAGCCGACCCTTCCGAAGAAAGCGGCGTCGTTACATCGGAAACAACCATAACAACTCCCATGGAAACGGAAATATCAAACATTACCACAACAGTTCCCGAAATGGCTCAGACTACTATCCCCGCTCAGTCTGTCACCGAAGCAGAGACCACTCTCCCCTACAATGAGCCTGTTACCCACGAGGACGATGATACAGGCAGTATTCTCGATCTGCTGGATCTGAACAATAATTCCAACACCCTTGACCTTATCATTCTTCTGACTATCATTTCTCTGGCGCCGTCGATACTGATAATGCTCACCTGCTTTACCCGCATTATCATCTCCTTTTCGCTGCTGAGAAATGCTATGGGAATTCAGACAACTCCTCCCAATCAGGTAATGATAGGTCTTGCGCTGTTTCTTACTCTGTTTATAATGTCCCCCGTGCTGGAGGAAATGAACGAGGTGGCTTATGTTCCCTACAAAAACGGGGAATACACCTCCATCGAAGCGGTACAGCAGGCTTCCGTGCCTTTGAAAAAGTGGATGCTAAAGAACACGTCCAACGAAACTATGTCCTTTTTCATTTCCATTTCGGGAGAGGAATACCCTGCCACAGACGACGAGACCTTTACAGAGGCTATACCCTTTAAGATCGTCGCGCCCGCATTCATTCTCAGTGAGATCAAGATAGGCTTCCAGATAGGCTTCCTGCTGTTTATACCGTTCCTGGTAATAGATATGGTAGTCTCCTCGGTGCTTATGTCTCTGGGTATGATGATGATGCCCCCCTCAACGGTGGCAATGCCCTTTAAAATTCTGATGTTCGTGCTTGTGGACGGCTGGCAGCTGCTGGCAGGCTCCCTTGTATCGGGCTTCAATATGTAGCAAATACCCGTCAGACGGAAAGGAAGTGAACCTGCAGGGTGACTGAGGACGCTGTAATTCAGGTTTTCAAGGACGCTATGATACTTGTTTTCAAGCTGGCAGGACCGCTGCTCATAATCAGTATGCTTGTAGGTCTCGTTATCGCCATTATACAGGCAGCGACACAGGTTCATGAGCAGACCCTGAGCTTTGTGCCCAAGGTGGTAGTTATCGCCCTCCTGCTGGTGGTGCTTGCTTCCTTCTACATCTCAAGCACCGACACGTTTATCCGTGAAATTTTCGATATGATAGGAACTGTCAGCACCCAGACTGTTCTGGGCTGATGTATAACTTTCCGGAAAGCTGGTCATATTTATGGATTTCTGGGAGCTGCTCCTGTCTGATTTTGATATAAAGCTGATGGTATTCGCAAGGATACTCGGCATTTTCTCCTTTAATCCCATTCTCGCACGAAGCAATATCCCTGCAAGAGTGAGAGTGGGGCTGTCCCTGCTTATGGCATATATCGTGGCTCTCGCCCTTCCCCCTATGGAGTATGATGCGGGAGATACGGCAGGACAGTATGTTCTGAGCTTTGCGGCAGAGCTTTTCATAGGCATGGTGCTTGGCTTCATATGCGACCTGTTTGTATATATGATATATATGGCAGGCGATATTATGGACGCTCAGGCAGGTCTGGGTATGGCAAAGGTCTTTGACCCCTCCACCCACATTCAGATGTCAATGTACGGCTCATATATGGGATTTTTTATGTACCTGTACTTTTTTGCCGCCAATGCTCATTTAACGCTTATCCGCATTTTTGTGGACTCCTTCCAGGTCATACCATTGGGAGGAGGACACATAAACCCCGATCTTGGCTGGACCATAGTATCAATGTTTTCACAGATACTTGTGCTTATGATGCAGCTTGCAATGCCCGTCATAGCCGCCGAGCTTATCGTGGAATTCTGTATGGGCATACTGATGAAAACAGTTCCCCAGATACAGATAATCGTGGTGAATATCCAGCTCAAGGTGATAGTGGGCTTTGTAGTCCTTTTTGCCATCACCTCCCCTATGAGCGAGTTCATCGCCGATTACACCGACAAGATGCTTAACACCTGTCGGGAAATGCTTCCACTTATATTTACATAAAACTGTTCTCGTCAAAAAGGCTGGTGGTTAAATGGCAGAGAACGAAAACGGCGAGGAGAAAACCGAAGAAGCCACCGACAAAAAGCGGCGTGACGCCCGTAAAAAGGGTCAGGTGCTTAAAAGTCAGGACGTAGCTGTGGTATGCTCCCTGTTTCTTTCATTTTTCGTGCTTCGCATCACCGCTCCGAGCGCCTTTTCCCGTCTGGGAGACTTTATGAAAAAGTATTTCTCTATGGCAGGAGAAGGCATAGGCGATGTAAAATATATCGGCGCAGAAAGCTTCGCAAGAGGACTTGTAATTGACTTTTCCGTCATATTCTTCGTCACGACAGGCGCTCTGCTGGCAGTATCCTTCCTCACCGCCATTGCTTCAACGGGTATCCAGACGAAATTCCTCATTTCCTTTGAAAACTTAAAATTCAAGCTGGATAAGCTAAATCCCATTAACGGCATAAAGAAAATGTTCTCTCTCAAGGGACTTTTCGAGCTTGCCAAATCTCTCATAAAAATGCTCCTGCTTATCGTGGTAGTCTACAATGAAATAAAGGACAGGCTGCCGGAAATAGCAAGACTTATGAATGTTGAGCCAATAAGCGGCGTTGTATACATCGCCGAGACTATATTCTCCATCGTAATGACCCTTGGAATGGTTTTCGTGGCGGTGGCAGCTGTGGACTTTATGTTCCAGCGCTATTCCTATGAAAACGACCTGAAAATGACAAAGCAGGAGGTCAAGGACGAGTACAAGCAGATGGAAGGAGACCCCAAGATCAAGGGAAAACGCCGTGCAATACAGCAGCAGATGGCTAATCAGCGAATGATGCAGGCAGTTCCCGAGGCGGACGTTATAATCCGTAACCCTACCCACTTTGCTGTGGCTCTGAAATACGATCCCGAGAAAAACTCCGCTCCCGTGGTCATTGCCAAGGGAAAGGACTTAGCGGCTCTCCGCATTGCGGACGTTGCCGCTGAACACGACGTTCCCACAGTTGAAAACGTGCCTCTTGCAAGGGGTATCTACGAAAAGGTAGATGTGGGCAGAGAGATACCCGCTGAATTTTATCAGGCGGCGGCAGATGTGCTCTGGTTCGTGTATAATCTTAAAAAGAAACCTGTCCCCAAGGGGATATTACCCGAAAACAAATCGTCGGCGCCGTTTAATTACTGACGGCTTTTCACAAGGAGGGCGGCAATACCTAAGTGGATTTTTTGAAGAAAATAGTAGGCAAGAATATTGTAACGGTATTTGTCATTCTCGCCGTATTTCTCATAGTAATTCCCCTTCCCACATGGCTTCTTGACCTGCTTTTTGCGGTGAACATTGCCCTGTCGGTGTACATTCTCCTCACAACGATGTACATAAGGGAATCCCTTGAATTTTCCATATTCCCGTCGCTGCTGCTCATAACAACAGTATTCCGACTGGGACTTAACATATCCTCCACCCGTTCTATCCTTATGAACAAGGGCTATGCGGGCGAGATAGTAAAAGCCTTCGGCACCTTCGTAATGGGCGGCAATGCGGTAGTGGGATTTATCGTGTTTATCCTTATAACCGTAGTGCAGATGGTGGTCATCACCAAGGGCGCAGAGCGAGTTGCCGAGGTAACAGCACGATTTACCCTTGATGCTATGCCCGGTAAGCAGATGGCAATTGATGCCGACCTCAACCAGGGTATAATCGACGACAAGGAGGCAAAAAAACGCCGTGACAAGGTGCAGAGGGAGTCAGACTTCTTCGGAGCTATGGACGGTGCCGCCAAGTTTGTCAAGGGAGACGCCACCTTCTCTATCGTTGCGGCTATCGTAAACCTGTTAGGCGGAGCTGTAATGGGTCTGGTGTTCGGCGGAATGGACTTCACAACTGTCCTCTCCACCTACTCCATCGCCACCGTAGGAGACGGTCTCTGCTCTCAGATACCCTCACTTCTCATATCCATTTCAATGGGTATGATAGTTACCCGCGCCGCTTCCGAGGAATCCCTCAACAGCGACGTTATCGGTCAGTTCACCTCCCAGCCCAGAGTCCCCTTCATTGCAGGACTTGTAATGTTCGTAATGGGCTTTATCCCGGGCTTTCCCACCATTACCCTTTTCGTACTGGGCGGCGCACTCATTGCTCTCGGCGTGGGACTTTCCCGCTCAATGAAAACCGAGGAGCAGGAGGCAGAGGAGCAGGGAATAAGGGAAATGGCGGAAAATCAGGACGCTATTTCCGAAATGGAATACTACAAGGACATTGACAACGTTTATAAGCTCCTTAATGTGGAGCCTATCGAAATGGAGTTCGGCTATTCACTTATTCCCCTTGCGGACGAGTCGGCAGGCGGAACCTTCATCGAGCGAGTTGTTATCTTCCGAAAGCAGTTTGCCATTGATATGGGTATGGTTTTCCCCTCTATCCGAATGAGGGACAACCAGCATATAAATCCCAATCAGTATGTTATCAAGATAAAGGGCGAAACTGTTGCCGACGGCGAGATACTTATGGATCATTACCTTGCTCTCGACAGCGGAAACGTTACCCGTGAGGTGGACGGCATCGACACCATCGAGCCTGCCTTCAATATCCCGGCAAAATGGATAAGCGAGGAAAACAAGCTCCGTGCCGAAATAGCAGGCTACACCCTCATAGACCCCACCTCGGTAATGATAACCCACCTTTCCGAGGTCATCAAAAACCACGCCCACGAGCTTCTCAGCCGTCAGGACGTCAAAACCATGCTTGACAAGCTGAAGGAGACAAATCCCTCTATCGTAGAGGATATCGTTCCCAATGTTGTGCCTATCGCATATCTCCAGAAGGAGCTTTGTATGCTTCTGAAGGAAAATGTGCCCATAAGAGATCTCCAGACCATTCTCGAGACCCTTGCGGACAATCAGCACAATATGAAGGATCTGGATATTACAAACGAGTACGTCCGTCAGGCGCTGAAGAGAACTATCACAAGACGCTTCTCCGACGGCGGTCAGATAAGGGTAATAACTCTCGACACCGAGACCGAAAACAAGATAGTTTCCTCGGTGAAAAAGTCCGAGCAGGGCTCCTATCTTGCAATGGACCCCCAGTCCATTCAGGCGCTTATCGCCTCATTAAACGCCCAGATCGAAAAGATCAAGGACGTGGTGCCCTCCCCCATCGTGCTCACCTCCCCCATTGTCCGCATTTACTTCAAAAAGCTTGTTGACCAGTTTATCCCCAATGTAACGGTGCTTTCCTTCAATGAGATAGACAACACCGTGCAGATACAGGCTGTGGGCAATATTAGCATATAACGAAAGGCGGTGTCTGATGTGTATGCTGAAAAAACAGCGGAGATAACAACCGATATATCGGGACTGTTTGACAGATACAAGCAGACCCCCGACAAGTCTCTCCGCAACGAGATAGTTATGCGGAGTATGCATATCGTCCGCTACGCCGTGCTTTCCACCAGAAATATGTATCGCCGCTATGCAGACGACGATGATATCTCAAACGAGGCTGTCCTGGCGCTTATGAACGCAGTGGACAGCTTCGACCCCAAAAAGAACGTCAAATTCGACACCTATGCCTCCATCAAGGTGAGGGGTGCCATAATAGATTATATCCGCAGGCAGGACAGCGTTCCCCGAGGTGTGCGAAAGTTCATACGTGATTATGACAGCGCATATTCCGCGCTGTACACCGAGCTTGACCGCGAACCCACACGTGAGGAAACAGCCGCAAAGCTGGGTATCACAACGGAAAAGCTTGACAGCTTCATGGCAAGATCGGCGGCAGCTTCCACACTTTCCTTGGAAGAGCTGCTCTTCGATGGCTTTGATATGGCTGACGAAACGGGAGAGACCGAGGCAGAGGCACAGCTTATCCTCTCCGAAAGGAAATCCCAGCTCGCACAGGCTATTGACAGCTTAAAGGACAAGGAAAGAACGGTCATAACCCTTTATTACTACGAAAAGCTTAAATATTCCGAGATCGCTCAGGTGCTTGGCATATCCGAATCGAGAGTATGCCAGATACACACCAAAGCGGTGGATAAGCTCAGAGAAAAAATTTCCGGATATATGATGGACTAATACATCGGAAAGGCGGTAAAAGCAATGCTCAGAGGATATTACACCTCCGTCAACGGAATACTGAACGAGGAAAGAATTTTAAACGTAATAACCAACAATCTCTCAAATACGAATACGGCAGGATATAAGTCCGATGCGGCTATACCCACCACATTCCACGATAATCTGGTGCTTCTTGCAAAGGGCAAGGTCAGCACAGGCGAAATACAGTACAGAACTCTCCTTGAGACCAAGACCTCCCTTGAATCTGGAACCTTCGAGCAGACAAATTCCCGTCTGGATATGGCGGTAATGGGCTCTGTGTATTTTAATATCCAGCGGAGAAATTCGGGAGAAGTGCTTCTCACCCGAAACGGTCAGTTCAATATCGACAACGAGGGATATCTTGCCCTCGGCTCCGCAGGCAGAGTTATAGACAATAACGGCAATCCCATTCAGCTTGGAACAGCCAACTTCACCGTAAGAGAGGACGGACTCATTCAGGTGGACGACGGCAGAGAAATTCAGCTTGCCCTCACCTATATCCCCGATGATGCCGACATTGAAAAGGTGGACACCAACCTTATGCGTCCCTATGAAGACACACCCTGGGGAAATATCCCCGAGGGAATGGTCTACCGTATCAGACAGGGCTGGTATGAGCGTTCAAACGTGAACGTTGCCGCAGAAATGGCAAAGGCAATGGACGCAAACGCCCTTTTCAGAGCGAATTCACAGGCTCTGCAGATAATTAACTCCGTAAATCAGCTTGCCGTAAACAATCTTATGAAGGTATGACCCTTCCTGAAAGGAATGATAAATAAATGGGCAGGATAGGATTTTTCACCGCCACCACAGGCGTGATAAGCAATCAGATGGGTATGGACATCACAGGAAACAATCTTGCAAACGTAAATACATACGGCTTCAAGGCGTCCCGACCCTCCTTTGCAGACCTTGTATATACAAAGCGCAACAATAATATCGAGGAAGTACAGACAGGACACGGCGTAAAGGTTGACAAGACCGACCTTATGTTTGAGCAGTCCACCCTGAGACATACCGAGCGAGACCTTGATTTTGCAGCCCTTGACGAAGGCTTTTTCGCTGTAGAGACCCCCTCGGGCAACACCGCCTACACCAAAGACGGCGCATTCTACATCACCGATATCGACGGAAACGGCACCTGGCAGCTGTGCGACAGCAAGGGCAGCTTTGTCCTTGACTACGAGGGAAACCGCATAACCGTCCCCTTCAACGAGGATATGCAGATAGAGTATACGGAGCTTATCCCTCAGATAGGCACCTACCGCTTTGAAAATCCCTACGGACTTGACCAGTTCGGAGACAATTACTATATAAACACAGGCTCCAGCGGCGAGGCAATAGCCGATGACACCATCAAGAAAAAGCAGGGCTATATGGAAGCCTCGGGAACCAGCGTGGCGACCGAAATGACAAAGGTCATCGAGTATCAGAGAGCCTTCCAGCTCAATGTAAATATGGTAAAGCTTCACGACCAGCTGAATGAGCTTGTTAACAACCTGAGAGGATAACCGCATAAAACCGATAGAAAGGCAGTGATTTTATGTCACTTCAGAATATGGAGCAGCTTAACGCAGTGCATTTTGACGTGCTGAGAGAAATAGGCAACATCGGGCAGGGAAACGCAGCCAGCTCCCTTTCCCAGATGCTGAGCCAGACAATAGATATATCCGTTCCCACCGTAAAGCTTCTTGACTTCAACGAGTCCGTGGAGTATCTGGGCGGACCTGAAAACGTAGTTCTGGGAATGCTTGTGGGACTTAAAGGCGATATCAACGGAATGATGCTCTATGTGCTGCAGAAAAACTTTGCAAACTCAATGCTGAACTCGGTTTTCGGCAAGCAGATAAATGACCTCACCGAGCTTGACGAAATGGACATCTCATTCATACAGGAAATAGGAAATATCCTTGCAGGCTCCTACGTAAATGCCATATCCTCCCTCACAGGGCTTACGATAGACATTTCCGTACCCACCATAAGCATAGATATGGCAGGAGCCATACTTGCAGTACCCGCCGTAGAATTTGCCCAGATAGGCAACAGCGTTCTGTTTATCGATGACAGCTTCATTTTCGGGGACTCCGCAGGAATCGACAGCAGCGAGATCAAGAGCAATATGATCCTCGTGCCCGAGCTTTCATCTCTCGAAACACTGTTTTCCAAGCTTGGAATAGAAGTATAAGCATCGGGAAAGCTCATTCTGAAAAACGAGATCATGCGGTAATTCCGCTGTGGGGAGTGTAACGTAAAATGGTAAACATTGGTATAGCAGATCTTAATGTGGTAAAAAGTCCCGAAGTTCTGGCGACATATGCATTAGGCTCCTGCATAGGCATCTGCCTCTATGACGCAGAGCTGAAAATTGCTGGTCTGGCTCATATAATGCTGCCCTGGAGCAAGGACGCAGGGGCAGCCGCAGACAATATGAGAAGATATGCCGACACAGGCATAACCGAGCTTATACAGAAAATGGTGACAATGGGAGCAAAGAAATACCGTCTCACCGCAAAGATAGCAGGAGGCGCTCAGATGTTCAGCACCAATTCCGCCGTATTCAACATCGGTGAGCGAAACATCGAAGCAGTCAAAAAGGTACTTGCGACATATAATATCCCCATAATCGCCGAAGAAACGGGTCTGAATTTCGGCAGAACGGTATTCTTCTACAGCGAGGACGGCATTATGGAGGTAAAGGCAGCCACAAGACCAACAAAAAGAGTATAATGATCGGGGCGCTTGCCCCGATTTTTTCATTAAATTGTGGGTGCGGGACACCAATCTTTATTCTTTATTCTTTATTCTTTATTCTTTA
>JAGAJF010000119.1 GCA_017829005.1 Oscillospiraceae bacterium
CGCACATCAATGGTGTTATCTCCCGAAGTCCCGGGATATGTGTTCATACGGCGTCTTTCGCCCGCAAGCTTTTCAAGGTCGATATCGCCGTAAATAATGCCGTTTGAGAAGGGCTTGCTTTCGGTAAGCCTTGTGCCGTTCTCGCAGATAAGGCTGTGACCCGAGAATATCATATCCTGTGTTGACTCCCCGAAGCCGCAGTCGGTGTAAACATAACCGCAGACAAGCTTTGCGCTCTGCATTTCAACCAGCTTGCGGCGGTATTCCTTTTTGCCTATGACCTCGTCGGAGGCGGAGGGGTTGCAGATAATAAGTGCGCCGTTTAATGCAAGCTCTTCCGATGGAGAGCTTGGCACCCACAGATCCTCGCATATCTCAACTCCGAAAACAAAGTCGGGGTCGTCATAGCTGCCGAATAACATTTCGCCCATACGGGTGTTGAAACGGGGTATTGAAACAAGGCTGTTTCCGCCGTCCCAAGGGGTAAAATGTCTTGCCTCGTAAAATTCGGAGTAATTTGGTATATTTCTTTTGGGGACAAATCCCAGCACACGCCCCTTCAAGCATATGGCAGCGCAGTTATAAAGCTTGCCCGAATAAGACAACGGCAGCCCTGCGATAAAAATGATCTCAAGGTCTTTGGTCTCCTCAAGTATATGAAACAAAGCCTTTTCCGCACCGTCAAGCAACACCTTGGAAAGAAAAAGGTCTCCGCAGGTGTAGCCCGTAATGCAAAGCTCGGGGAGTGTGAGCAGCGAGCAGCCGTTGGCGGCGGCTTCCTTTACAGCATTTATTATCTGTTCGGCGTTATATTCGCAGTCAGCCACTTTAAGGTCAGGCACTGCACAGCCGCATCTTATAAATCCGTCCTTCATAAAAATAAGCGTCCTTTCGTATATCAGACATTTTTTTATATTCATTGTTTATAAATATAATTATACATTTTAATTTTAACTCAGAGTGCAATTTAATGTATTGCTGATTTGTAATGTTTTTATGAATAATCAGTATCAAAAGCTTGATTTATATGGGAGAGTATGGTATAATATAATAAGCTATGGCAAAGCATACGCAAGGTGCGGAGGATTTTGCCGTTTCGAGTAAGACAAGGCGCTGTGAACTGCTGTTTTGCAGCGCATTAAGGAGATTTTTATGATAAAAAGTATGACAGGCTTCGGCAGAGCCGAGGAGATCATCGAGGGCAGGGACATTATTGTGGAGATACGCTCGGTAAATCACCGCTACTATGAGTTTTCCGCAAGAGTTCCCAGAGCTTACGGCTACATCGAGGAAAAGCTGAAAAGCCATCTTAACGGCAGGATATCCCGGGGCAAGGTGGAGGTAAGCGTTTCCATCACCGCCATTGAAGCGGCGGACACTCAGATCGAGATAAACAAGGCAGCGGCAAAGGGCTATGTGGACGCTCTGCGCAGCGTTGGCGAGGAGCTGGGTCTTGAAGATGACCTTACCCTTTCCCAGCTTGTAAGACTGCCCGATGTATTTACCGTCAGAAAGGCTCCCGATGACGAGGAGCTTATCTGGAACAGCGTAAAGACCGTTGCAGATGAGGCAGTATCAAGGTTTATTGCAATGCGTGAGACCGAGGGACTTAAAATGAAGGAGGACGTTCTCCTGCGTGCCGATATGATAGAAAGGCTTGTGGACGAGGTTGAAAGGCTTTCACCTATTTCGGCGGAAAATTACCGCAACAAGCTCTATGCCCGTTTATGCGAGGTCCTTGCGGACAAGAATATAGACGAGCAGCGGCTTGTTACCGAAGCTGCCATATTTGCGGACAAGACCGCCGTTGCAGAGGAGACCGTAAGGCTCAAAAGCCATATCCGTCAGCTTAGAGATATGCTTTCTCTGGACGAGCCTGTGGGCAGAAAGCTTGATTTCCTAATTCAGGAGTTCAACCGTGAAGCAAACACCATCGGCTCCAAGGCGCAGGATATCGCTGTTACAAAAATTGTGGTCGATCTTAAATCCGAGATAGAAAAGATCAGGGAACAGATACAGAATATCGAATAATAAGGAGAGAAGGCTATGCAGCTTATTCCCATCGGATACGGAAACGCAGTCTCCGCAGAGCGGCTGGTGGCTGTGGTAAGCCCCGAGTCCGCACCCATCAAGCGTATCGTGCAGGACGCACGTGACAGAGGTATGCTAATTGACGCCACCTACGGCAGAAAAACCAAATCTGTTCTTATTATGGACAGCGATCACGTGGTTTTGTCCGCCGTTCTTCCCTCCTCAATTGCAGGACGGGCTGAGACCGTTCCCGATGATGAGGGGAATGTTACCGAAACAGAATAAAATATCACCCGAAAGGAATGTTAAAATATGTCAAAGGGACTTCTTATCGTTGTTTCCGCTCCATCGGGCTGCGGAAAAGGAACTGTCCTTGCGGAGGTCTTAAAAAACGATAATTTCTATTATTCCGTTTCCGCAACCACCCGTGCGCCCAGAGAGGGCGAGGTGGACGGAGTGAATTATCATTTCCTTACAAAGGAAAAATTCGAGGAGCTTATCGCCGAGGGCGGCGTTTTAGAATATGCGCTGTACTGCGGCAATTATTACGGAACCCCCAAGAAAGCAGTGGAGGATAAGCTCTGCGAGGGCAAGGACGTTATTCTTGAGATAGAGGTGCAGGGTGCTATGAAGATAAAGGAAGCCTGCCCCGAAGCGGTATTCATCTTTATTCTTCCCCCTTCTGTGGACACTTTGAAGCAGCGCCTTGAAAAGCGTGGAACAGAGACTGCCGATGTCATTGAAAAGCGTGTTTCCGAAGCAAGGGGAGAGATAGAAAAGGCGTATAATTACGACTATGTTATCGTTAATGACGATCTGAACGAGGCGGTAAGCGATTTTATCAAGGCAGTCGAAGCCGAGAAGCTCACAGTCAGACGTTCAAGGCAGCTCATTGATAATGTTCTCGGAAAATAAAACAGTTGCATTTTTCATAAATGTATGGTATAATAATATAATATGTTTTTAAAAGGAGATTTTGATTATGTTAAGACCAGCTATGAATCAGATCGCTACTCACGGCGAAAGCTATTATTCCGTTGTTATCGGCGTTGCAAAGCGTGCGAGAGAGATTGCGGACGAGCTTGCCGAGAAGAATATGACTCTTGAGGAAAAGCCTGTCAAGACTGCTGTGGACGAGTTTGCGGCAAGAAAATTTTCCATTGTGGAGGATCCTTCCGTAAAGCCCGGCAAGTCCACCGAGGGAACATATTGATAATAAAGTGAACGGTTTATCTGTTCAGGTGGGCGTAAGCGGCACTTCCTTCGCCTTCGATCAGGCATACAGCTACAGCGTTCCCGAACATCTTGCGGACAAGGCTGTTCCCGGCTCACGGGTAATTGTACCCTTCGGGCGTTCGGACAGGCGCAGGGTGGGCATAATTGTGGGAGTGTGCACCGATACGGAAAATACGGAAAGCTTAAAATCCGTAAGCTCTGTGGTGGATAATACCCCAATCATCGGAGATGAACAGCTAAAGCTCCTTCTGTGGCTGAGAGATACTGTGTTCTGCACATATTATGAGGCATTTCGCACACTTATTCCTCCGGGACTTGGCGTAAGCTTTGTTCAGAAATACAGGCTATCCCCGAAAAAGCCTAAAAAGGGCGAGCTGTCCGACAAGGCAATGGGACTTTATCTTTCAGCCTCGGAGACCGATGACGGCGGCGAGCTTGCAATGATGATTTCCGAGGACGGAAAATCCGCTTCGGAGCTTATTGAAAAGGGCTTTCTTGAGGAGATCGACCTTGCAAAGCAGAGGGTGAGAGATGATACCGTAAGTATGGTAAGGCTCACCTCCGCTTATTCGGAGAAAAACATAAAGCTCACCCCCAAGCAGAAGGCTGCGGCTGAGATACTTGAGAGAGAGGGCTGTGCTTCGGTAAGAGAGCTTTGCTATATGTGCGGCTGTACTTCTCAGGTTGTAAAGAATATGGTGAAGAGCGGAGCCGCCGAGCTTTTCGATTACGAGGTGCTAAAAGCTCCCGAAACCATAGAGCGGGACAGCGTTGACGATATTGTGCTAAACGGCAGTCAGCAGGCGGCTTTTGACGGTATCTCTCATATGATATCCGAGAAAAAAGCGGCGGCAGCACTGCTTTTCGGCGTTACGGGAAGCGGCAAGACCCCCGTTTTTGCAAAGCTTATCGACCACACTCTCCGTATGGGCAGGAATGTGATAATGCTCATTCCCGAAATATCCCTGACCCCACAGACATTGAACCGTTTCCGAAGGCTGTTCGGTGAAACGGTGGCGGTGCTTCACAGCGGCTTGTCCCTTTCGATGCGCTCAAACGAGTATAAGCGTGTAAAATCGGGGCAGTGCAGGATAGTTGTGGGCACAAGAAGCGCAGTTTTCGCTCCTCTTGACAATATCGGACTTATCATTATGGACGAGGAAGGGGAGCGCACCTATAAATCCGAGTCAAGCCCCAGATATCACGCAAAGGACGCAGCGGCGCAGAGATGTCTTTATC
>JAGAJF010000120.1 GCA_017829005.1 Oscillospiraceae bacterium
AAAAAGCTTGACCTGTTTTAGCCGGTTTCCTTCTGCGTTTAATTCCAGAAGCTTCGGACATTCGGAAGTGTCCAGACTTTCAAGGAGATTTTTATAGCAGATCAATTCTTCCAGAGCCTCGCAGCCCGATACATCAAGATATCTCAGCTTATTTCCGCCGCACTCCACCTTTTTCAACTTATCGTATCCCGACAGATCAAGCTTCATAATTTTGTTATCCTCACAGTTTAGCTCTGTCAAAGCTTTATTTTGTGACAGGTCAAGGGTCAGCAGCTCATTTTCACCGCAATACAGCCCCTGCAGCTTAGGATTATTTGAAACATCTATCCGTGACAGCCGATTGTCACGGCAGTTAAGATAAGTAAGCTCGGGATTGTTTGAAACGTCTATTTCTGTCAGTCCGTTCTGACCGCAGGAGAACCTCCTTAGCATCTTATTCTGCGAGATATCGGGCTGCTCCACCTTTCTCAGTCCTCCATCGGGGTCCACAAAGCTCCAGGTGCAGTATAATTCCTCAAGCTTTTTGTTATTTGTTACATCAAGCCCCTCAAGATAATTCCAGCTAACTTTAAGATAAACAAGCTCTGTATTCTGCGAAACATCAATTTCGGTCAATACAGCATTTTCTAAAACAAGCTTTTTCAGCTTTTTGTTCTGCGACAGATCAACCTTACCCAGCCTGACACTTTTTTCGCCCTCCTCCACAACAAGTCTCCAATAACCGTTTGAGCAGTCAAGGCTCTCAAGCTCAGTGTTTTGGGTAACATCAAGCCCTCTGATACCGCTCTGTCCGCATTTTAGATTTTTAAGCTTTGTATTCCTTGAAACGTCAAGCTCTGAAATATAGGTCCCGCTGCAGTCCAGATCTGTCAGATTTTTAAAATACTTTAAACCCGTAAGGTCGGAGACCTTCGTCCTTCTGACATCTATAACAAGCCTGCCGTCACTATTCGGTCTGAGCTCCGCTTCAGACAGCTTTCCGTCCTTGTCCGTATCGAAATTCTCGGAGATGTACTCTCTGAAAATATCATCGGGAAAATTAGTGCTGTTGATAATTACAGGCGGATTCACCGCACTCACATCTGCAGAAGCGGCTGTTAATGTTAGAAGTGATATAAGAAGCGCCGTTTTCATTTTGAAATTCATTTCAGTTCCTCCCTGTCATGCTGTAATGTATATGATAATTATATACCCATCGCACCCGTCAAGTCAACATAATTCGGGACAAAATTCGGTTACAGTCAATGTGACAGATTGATGAAAGTTTGAAAAAAATGTGAGTTTTGATGTTGCGTTATTTTAAAAATTATGTTATAATAGAGATGTTTATAGCACAATATTATGAAAATATTATTAAGAAAGGATGAGGCAAATGGCGTCACACTACAGTTTTTCACAGGTAACACCGCAGATCGAAAAGCTTGCCGATATGTGCGTAGGCAACGGCAGGATTGACCCCGAGCTGTACGGTAAATACGAGGTGAAAAGAGGTCTGAGAGACATTAACGGCAAGGGAGTTCTTGCAGGTCTTACGGAAATTTCCGAGATAGTCTCCTACACAGTTGAAGACAACGAGATGATACCCTGCGACGGCAGACTTTACTACCGTGGATACAGCATAAGCGACCTTGTGGCGGGCTTCGGAAAGGATAAACGCTACGGCTTTGAAGAAGTAACCTATCTTCTTCTCTTCGGAAAGCTCCCGAATGCTAAGGAGCTTGAGGAATTCTGCGCTCTCTTAGCGGATTACAGAAAGCTGCCTACTACCTTTGTAAGAGATATTATGATGAAATCTCCCAGCAGCGATATTATGAACAGCATTTCAAGGGGCATTCTCACCCTGTTTTCATATGACGATTATCCCAATGATACATCTATCCCCAACGTTTTAAGACAGTCTCTGGAGCTTATCGCCCTTATGCCTCTTATCGCAGTTTACGGATATCAGTGCAAGAATTATTACCTTGACGGCGAAAGCTTTATTATCCATCAGCCTGTGCCTGAATATTCCACAGCTCAGAATATCCTTCATCTTCTCCGCCCCGACAGCAAGTTCACAGAGCTTGAGGCAAAGGTGCTTGATATCGCTCTTGTGCTTCACGCTGAGCATGGCGGCGGAAATAACTCCACCTTCACCACCCACGTGGTAACTTCCTCGGGAACCGATACCTATGCGGCAATTGCGGCGGCTTTAGGCTCTCTCAAGGGACCTAAGCACGGCGGCGCAAACGTAAAGGTAACAGCAATGTTCGATGATATGAAGCAGAACGTTTCCGACTGGACAGACGAAAACGAGATAACCGATTATCTCACCAAGCTCCTGCACAAGGAAGCCTTTGACAAGGCAGGTCTTATTTACGGAATGGGTCACGCCGTTTATTCCATCTCCGACCCTAGAGCCAATATTTTCCGAAGCTTTGTGGATAAGCTTGCTGTGGAAAAGGGTATGGAAAAGGAGCTTGAGCTTTATCATCTGGTTGAAAGACTTGCTCCTCAGGTAATTGCAAAGGAGCGTCACATCTACAAGGGCGTTTCCGCAAACATCGACTTCTACAGCGGATTTGTTTACAGTATGCTGGGAATTCCTATGGAGCTGTACACACCTCTCTTTGCCATTGCAAGAATTTCGGGCTGGTCAGCTCACCGCATTGAGGAGCTTGCAAATGCAGGCAAGATAATCCGTCCCGCATACAAGAGCGTAAGCGGTCACCGCACATATGAGGCTATGGCAGACAGAGAATGAGAGTTACAGAACTTTTAAAGCCCGACGACTGCCGCATTGAAGAGGCTCTCTCCCTTGCAGCATGGGTCTTTGATGAAATAGAGGCTCCAATATATCCCCCCGAGGGCAGGGAGCATTTTATGAGCTTTGTAAACGGAAAAGAGCTGCGAGACTGTATCACTTCAGGCAAATTCAAGGTATATATCTGCTCGGAGCAGTGCAGCATTATCGGAATGATGGCGATAAGAGACGGCAGTCACATAAGCCTTGCCTTTGTTGACGATGAGCATCGGGGAACAGGCGTGGGAAAAGAGCTTTTTGAACGCATTTCTGCCGACTGCCCCAATACGGTGTTTACCGTTCACGCCGCTCCTCCTGCCGAGGGATTTTACCGTAAGCTGGGCTTCGCTCCGACCGATATGGAGCGGCTTGAGGACGGGATAATGTACATTCCGATGGAAAGAAAGCCTTGATTTTTTGGAGAGAATATGATATAATCAGAGCATATTCTTTTGTCCGAGGTCTGATATGAAAAACAAGCTGTTAAAACAAATCGTAAGCTTTGGTATCGTGGGAGTGCTGAACACCCTTGTAAACCAGGTAATTTATATGGTGTGCGTGGCTCTGGGGCTTCATTATCTTGCCGCAAGCGTTGTCGCATTTATCATAAGCGTTCTCCACGCATATTTGTGGCAGACAAAGGTGGTGTTCAAAGAGGACGAAAATATGGAAAAGCGGGTATGGTGGCAGGTGCTTCTCAAAACCTATGCCGCATACGCATTTACGGGGCTTTTCCTGAATAACGTTCTGCTTATCCTATGGATCGACCTGATTAAAATAGACCGTTTCACTCCTCCGCTTACAGATCTGTTAAGCAGCTTCGGCATTAGCATGAACAATCACGAGCTGGCGGTGGACATTGCTCCGCTGTTAAACATCTGCGTAAACGTCCCGCTGAATTTTATTATAAACAAATTCTGGGCATACAGACAGAAGAAAACAGCTGATATTAACGAATGAAAGTATCCCTGTGGGACTTTGGCAGTCCTGCAGGGATACTTGTTTAATATGCAGTATTATCAAACAAATAATTTGTAAAATCATACAAATTGAAATTTTGATGTGACAAAATCTTCCTCCAAAAGATATATACTTATGAAAAACGTTTTTCAAGAAGATAACAACACTGAAAGGACCCGACCGATGGTTTCACCCCATGAATTTGAAAGGATAGCAAGAGAAAACGAGCGGCGGCTTTACACAGACGCACTGTTTATCCTGCGCTCTCATGCTGACGCCGAGGACGCCGCCGAAGAAGCGATATACCGCCTTTTCAGCAAAAAGCCCTCCTTTGAAAGCGAGGAGCATTGCAGGGCTTGGCTTATCAGAGTAACGGTAAACGCCGCTCTGAAAATGCTTAAAAGAAACAGGCGATATACTGCCGACAGCAAAGCTCTCGAAGAGACCGCAAAGGAATTTGAATATCCCGAGCAGTCGGAAATATTCCTTGCGGTGGCGGGACTTGACGAAAAGTACCGCACTGTGATAATGCTGTATTACTACGAGGAAATGACCGTCGTCCAGATTGCGAAGGTCCTTTCTATCACCACATCTGCAGTGACCACAAGGCTTTCGAGAGCAAGAGAGCTTCTTAAAAAAACGCTTTTGAAGGGAGAAAATTATAATGGATAAGCTTGATAATATGATAAAGGATAAAATAAACTGCGCCGCCGGGGGAATTTCCCCTCAGAGCAGCATTACCGAAAGAGCCGAAAAACGCCTTGCAAAAAAGGCTCCGAAAAGAAAAGCCCTGCGCATTGCCGCTTCCGTATGCCTTGCGGCTGTGATGTGCGGCACGGCGGTGTCGGCTGTAAAATTCGGCTGGCTTAATGAAATGTTAGGAACATCGGAAGAATACACCGAAGAAATTTTCTCAGCCGTAAACGTAAGCACAGAAAATATATCCTTTGAGAAATATGAAAATGCACCGTCAGATCTTGATTTCAAGCTTCTTGAAGCGGTTTCCGACGGCGAAGCTCTTATAATAAACTATGAGCTTTCCGGCAGCCTCGCATCTGATACCGTTCACGAAATATCTGTATATCATTCAAGCAAAACAGATGAGAATACCCGATCTTTCAGCTTATCAAGCTGGCATACCCCTCTTTCTGACGGCTCATACGGTCAGATATTGTTCCCCGATTTCGGTATCAACTCGGGTGACAATATTGAACTGATATTTGTTGACGATGAAACGAACAATATTATGGGAAAAGCAAGCTTGACCATAAGTGAAGATATCCCTCGACTTGTCAGGGATATCGCGGTCGGCAAAAATGTGAAAATTCGTGACCGCAGCAAGGAATATATTATTGAAAAGGAGTTTATAGTTGAAAATATTACCATTTCTGCACTGACCTTAAAAATAAATTATCTGACAAAGGATAACAGCAATAATTTTGCTATCGGCAAAGATATTTCTATCGTTACGGCTGACGGGCAAACAATAAACCTTGACGGGACATTTTATTCCTACGATACTTCCATAGATCTTCCGAGAGATGAGAACGGATATTATAAGCAATATATCAACATTGTAACAAGGGATATTATTCCTCCCGAAAATATTGCAAGCATATGCATAGGTGATCTTGAAATTCGGGTGCAGTGATCTCCATATCCCGAATTATCACTCGCCCGCTTTTTCCTTTAATGAAGCCAGATACTCCTCTCCCCAGCCGCACATTGCGTCAAGGACGGGTATTATGGTCTTTCCAAGGTCGGACAGGCTGTACTCCACCTTCGGCGGCACCACGGGATATACCGTTCTGATGATAAGTCCGTCCCTTTCAAGATCACGAAGCTGCTGGGCAAGCATTTTTTCCGTTGCCCTCGGAAGCAGTTTTTTAAGCTCCCCGAACCTTTTTATCCCATCTGTCAGATGCCATAAAATGACCGATTTGTACTTTCCGCCTATGAGTTCAATGGTAGCCTCCACAGGGCAGTTAAAGCTGCTCGGACAGGTTTTCATATCACACCATTCCTTTATACTTACTTTTTTGACAGTACATTACAATAAAGTGCGTACTTGTCAAAAATAAATTATGCTGATATAATTATACTATGATCGATCAAATAAATCAAGGAAAGAAAAGGTAATTATTATGGAATTTTTAAAGCTTGCGGAAAAAAGATGCTCTGTCAGAAAATACTTATCAGCGCCCGTTGAGGACGAAAAGCTTGAGATGATACTTGAGGCGGGCAGGCTCGCCCCCACCGCCGCAAATTTTCAGCCCGTAAGGGTCATTGCTGTGCAAAAGAAGGAAAATCTTGAAAAAATAGGCAGAGCTGCGGATATTTACGGCGCTCCCCTTGCACTTATCGTCCTTGCCGACCGCTCCAAAGCATGGACAAGACCCTTTGACAAAATGCAGACAACGGACATTGACGCATCTATCGTCACCGACCATATGATGCTTGAAGCAACTTCTCTCGGTCTTGGCAGCGTGTGGATATGCTATTTTAAGCCCGACATTCTTCGGGAGGAATTTAATATCCCCGAAAACCTGATTCCCGTAAATATCCTTGCGGTGGGCTACCCTTCGGAGGATTCCCAAAAACCCACCAAAATACGAAATCCCATTGACAGCTTTGTGTGCTATGAAAAGCTTTGATAAGCTGATTTGCGAATGAAAACCGGTCTGCCGTAGTTATCTGCGGCAGACCGATTTTTGTTAATTGATATAAATTATTTTATGCTTGATACGATATTACATAGTCTCCTGATCGGCAAGCCACATTTTGTATCTTTTATTGGAAACAGCAGAAAATATTGCAGTTAATAAACAAATGATTTTACATTACCTTTTCCACAAGATGAAAAAAGTTGGTATACTCAACAGTGGAGTCAAGTTCAGTAACAGCTTTACGTTTATCTGCAAGCGTTATCATAGCTGTAAGCCATATAATTACCGTCGGGATATTCAACTCTTGTCAGACCCGTCGCAGGTGCAGCAGGCAGTCACTCCATGTTCATTATCCAACTGACCTTATCATACGGCTTTCCGTATTTTATAAAATACTTTATAACAGACAGAACCAGTTCTCTGTCATTTGTGATCATATAGTCAGGATAGGTTTCTCCTGATAATTCTGTATATTTTTCTTTTCTTCGTTTCTTTTCGTTATTATAATAATATATTGTACCTTTTGACTCATCAATAATTCCAATTGAAAAAAGCTCATGGTCTTTCGCAACAGTCAGTACCGGAGCATCAGTATCCGCTAAATTTACAGTATCAAAATGAGAGGCCTCATCAAACATAAGGAATTGCCTTACCCTACTCTCTGCACCGTAAAATTCCAGGTCAGATTCTGCAACAGGTATATACGTCGTATCATAATTATTTCGGGTGATCCTTATCTCATTTGTAAATATAATTTCTGGTTTTCTCTTTCTTTGCTCAGTTATCTTAGCAGGATCAAAATCCATCTCTTTAAACTGCATTTCGTCTGAAGGCGGCAGTTTTCCATAAGCATCAAGATAATCTAAGACAATTGAACCGCATGTCACTATACAGTATGACGGAAATGCCTCTCCATTAACTGTGTCATATGTATTGTCGTCATCTTCACCGCTACAGCTGCATAATTTTTTTCCCGAACACAGATCTTCAATAATAACAGCAGACTTTATTTTTGATGGGTATCCGTTCTTTTTGCCACTAACACATTCTTCCCATGCTGTCACCTTGATTTTCAGATTGGCGTTATCTAAAAAATATTCAACTTTATTTATGTTCCATCCCATTGTGCTGATAACATCCGAAACGGCGAGAACTGTTGATTGTTCCGCCTGTTCCTTTGAGATCGATATCTGTGTGCCGACACGATCATACTTTACATATTTTAATGCCGCCCATTTTCTTTTCAATTTGGGGTCATTTTCAAAATCGGCATTTTCAGGAAATTGCTTCATATAAATTATTCTTTTATCAACCATATTTTTTGTGTTTTTATTTATGTAAATCATTTTCCCCTCCGATTATTATCAAACAATTTTTCAGCTAACAATGAAACTATCTTTACGCTGCTATAAACAGCATAAACATTTCTGTCAACCACTCTTGTAAGCCTGCAAGCGTTATCAAAACTGTAGCAAGACTGATTTTGTTAATATGCAAGAAAAGCATTTGCTTCGAAATGTCCATATTTTGCAATAGTTGCTTTATTTTACTAAGATCTATAGTACCCTCCCTATAAAACGTTCCTCTCCCCCTTTCGGAAGAGAGGAACATTATTCAAATTATCAAAGCTTCCAAAGCTCCTCGGCATACTGTCTAACGGTTCTGTCGGAGGAGAATTTGCCTGCGCAGGCAATGTTCATCCAGCACTTCTTGCTGAAAGTGTTTCTGTCCTTGTAATCATAAAGCGCTCTGAGCTTGGTGTCCACATAGCCCTCAAGGTCTGTGAGGAGGAAGTAGTTATCGGGCTTGTGCCAGCTTGCGCCATTGATAAGGGAGCTGAACAGCTCGCCGAACATTCCCGTGTCACCGTCGTTGAAGGTGCCGTCAACAAGGGTGTTGATAACTCTCTTGACACGCTCGTTTCTGTTGTATATCTTCTCCTTGGGGTTGTAGGTGGGACGAACAACATCAAGCTCCTCAACTCTTGCGCCGAAGATGTACTCGTTCTCCCAGCCTGCCTCTTCAACGATCTCAACGTTAGCACCGTCATATGTGCCGAGAGTAACAGCACCATTGAGCATAAATTTCATAGTGCCTGTACCCGAAGCCTCAAGACCTGCTGTGGATATCTGCTCGGAGATATCTGCTGCGGGAATAAGCTTCTCGGCATAGGAAACATTGTAGTTCTGAACGAAGATGACCTTGAGCTTATCCTTCGTGGCAGGGTCATTATTAACAAGCTTTGCTATCTCGTTGATATACTTGATGATACCCTTTGCTCTGCGGTATGCGGGAGCAGCCTTTGCACCGAAAATGAATACGGTAGGCTGGAGATCGGGAAGTCTGCCGTCCTTTATCTGGAAATAAAGGTCCATAATGGAGAATGCGTTCAGAAGCTGTCTCTTGTACTCGTGGAGACGCTTTACCTGGATATCGAATACCCAGTCGGGAGAGAGGTCGATTCCCTCGTGCTTCTTGATATATTCGCAGAGCTGAACCTTCTTCTCACGCTTTATCTGCATAAAGCGGTCAATGACTGCCCTGTCGTCAACGAATTTTTTAAGCTCGGAAAGTCTGTCCAGATCTGT
Source organism: Oscillospiraceae bacterium (assembly GCA_017829005.1). Lineage (GTDB taxonomy): Bacteria > Bacillota > Clostridia > Oscillospirales > Ruminococcaceae > Huintestinicola. The sequence goes on from JAGAJF010000120.1 coordinate 8,997, forward strand.
CTCCCAGCCGCCGCCTATCTTCTCGGTGATAAGTGCGGAAAGCTCGGGGTTGCAAAGTCCAAGCCAGCGGCGGGGTGTGATACCGTTTGTCTTGTTCTGGAAACGCTCGGGGAATATTGCATACCAATCCTTGAGAACATCGTTTTTCAGAATTTCGGTGTGGAGAGCAGCAACGCCGTTTGTGTGAGAGGAAGCAAATATAGCCATTCTCGCCATATGGATAACGCCGCCGTCCACGATAAGCTTGGAATTTATCTGCTCCTCAGTCTGACCGATAGATCTGAGATACTTTTTCAGATGCTCGTTTATCATAAGGATGATCTCGTAAACTGTGGGGATAACGCTCTTGAACAGGTCAATGTTCCACTTCTCCAGAGCCTCGCCGAGAACGGTGTGGTTGGTGTAGTTGCAGGTCTTCTGAACGATGTCGAAGGATTCCTTGAAGGAAAGACCTTCCTTGAACATAAATATTCTGATAAGCTCGGGGATAGCAACTGTGGGGTGGGTGTCGTTCAGCTGGAGAGCATAGCACTCTGCGAAATGGGAGAAATCATCGCCGTACTTTACCTTATAGCGGCGGATAATATCCTGAACGGAAGCGGAAACGAAGAAATACTGCTGCTTGAGTCTTAAACGTCTGCCCTTGTCTGTGTTGTCATTGGGATAGAGAACGTCATTGATAGCGTCAGCCATAATATTGCTTTCTGATGCGCCGATGTAATCCTGATTGTCGAACTTGTAGAAATCAAAGCCCTTTACGCTCTCAGCCTGCCAGAGACGGAGGGTGTTAACAGTCTTTCTGTCAAAGCCGATGATTGGTGTATCGTAGGGAACAGCCTTGACGGTCTGATCGGCAAATTCAACGATAACAGCGTCATTTTCCGCTCTTACGCTCCATGCGTCGCCGTAATCGAGCCATGGGTCAGCGGACTCCTGCTGAAAACCGTTTCCGATGGACTGCTTGAAAAGTCCGTACTTGTATCTGATACCATAGCCGTTTAAGGGGATATCGCAGGCTGCTGCGGAATCAAGAAAGCAGGCAGCCAGTCTGCCCAGACCGCCGTTTCCGAGAGATGCGTCCTCAATTTCCTCAAGGCAGGAAATGTCAATGCCGTTTTCGGAGAAAATTTCCTTGGCAGTATCAAGAAGTCCTGCGCAGTAGAGGTTGTTGAAAACCGCTCTGCCCATAAGAAATTCTGCGGAAAGATAGTATGCTCTGCGCTTTCCGTTGTGTCTCTCCTCGGTCTGATTCCAGAGAGGGATAATGTCGCTCATAACAGCTCTTGCAGCCGCATTGTGGAGCTGACGGGGAGTGGCGTGCTTTATATCCGTTCTCCCGTCCACAAGAAGATTTTCACTTATCTTTGAAGTAAACTGTGCCTTATCCATAAATTAAATTATCCTCCTAATTATTAAAATTGTCCGAAAAATCGGGGATATGACATACATAATATATTTATTTTAACACATTTTCCTTAACAAATCAAGGTCTGTGAGCATAATACGGTATTTTTCACAGTTTTTTTGCTTATAATATGGCAAATCAGTCAATTTATTTTCGTCAATTATTACAAAAACTAAACATAATATTCAGAAAGTATTATTTTTTATGCTCATTTCAGATGATATAATTATATGAATGCAAACCGAAATTATAATCCGGAGTGAAAATAAAATGGCTGAGGCAAAAACAAACGCAATGCGTATTCTTGACAGAGCAAAGATAAAGTACGAGGTACACACCTATCCCCACAACGAGGGCGAGGCGGTGGACGGAGAAAACGTGGCGAGACTTACGGGGCAGGACCCTGTCAAGGTGTACAAGACTCTTGTGACAAGAGGCGCTTCCAATCCTTCGCGCAATTTCTATGTGTTCGTCATTCCCGTTCAGAAGGAGCTTGACCTGAAAAAAGCCGCAAAGGCGGTGGGCGAGAAATCCGTGGAGATGATACACGTGAAGGAGATAAATGGCATTACGGGATATATCCGGGGCGGCTGCTCCCCTATCGGTATGAAAAAGCAGTTCCCAACCGTATTTTACAAGGACGTTTCGGCGCTTGACACGGTCATATTCAGCGGCGGTAAGATAGGTCTCCAGATAGAAGCCGCCCCCTCGGATATCATCGGGCTTATCGGCGGGAAAACAGAGGATATCTGCTTTTAAAAGGATAGATTTTTACTATTTTTGTACAGGCGATATTATATCATTTAGCTTTGGATAATGCTAAAATGTACTTAACATAACGAAAAAGCAAAGGACGGTTTTTTACTATGGAAATAAAAGGCTTTACATACGGCTGGGACAGCCGCAAGGGAATGCTCGGCACCGAAAAGGCAAACGAGTCAATAAAGGCTATGGCGGCTATGGGCGGCAACTGGGCGGCTCTTGCCTTCGCCGTTACTCAGGAGAAATTTTCCTCCACACGCTTTGGCTTTGATTACCGCCGCACCGACACCGACAGGGAGATAGAAACTGCCATAAAGCAGCTCAAGGAAAGCGGTCTCAAGGTATGCCTCAAGCCTATCCTCAACTGCGAGGACGGCACCTGGAGAGCAAACATCACCTTCCCGGAAAGAGAGTTCCCCGTTTACGACGAGCACGGCAGGCTCAAGAGTTACTGGAACGAGTGGTTTTCCTGCTATACCGCATTTATCTGCCACTATGCGGAAATTGCCGAATACACAGGCTGCGAAATGCTCTGCATAGGCTGTGAGATGATAGGTACGGAGCATAAGGAGGAATTCTGGCGAGAGCTTATCAGGCAGGTTCGCGAAATTTATCACGGTCCTCTGGTATACAATGCAAATCACGGCAAGGAAGAAAATGTAAAATGGTTCGACGCTCTGGATTACATCGGCACATCGGCTTATTATCCCGTTGAAAAAGAGGGCGGCGCTTCGGCTGACGAAATGACTGCGGCGTGGGAATATCACAAAAAGGGTCTTAAAAAGATCGCAGACAAATTCGGCAAAAAGATAATTTTTATGGAAATAGGCTGCAGAAGTGCAAGGGGCTGTGCCGCTATGCCCTGGGATTTCGTTCACAGAGAGTTTCCCCGTGACGAGGACGAGCAGGCTAATTTCTACGAAAGCGCCCTGAGAGCAATGTGGGACGAGCCGTATTTTGCAGGATTTTTCTGGTGGGACTGGGAGACAAACCTTATGCCCGATGAGAAAATCAAAGATGATATCGGCTTCGGCATTCACAGCAAAAAGGCTGAAAAAGTGCTGACGGAGTGGTATTCCAAAAAATAAAATACTTTAGCGTTATATTTCTCCCTGCCGGAATGCGGGGAGAATTTTTTTTGCACTAAAATTTCACACAAAAATTATAAAATATTTATCATCACCTGTAGTCAAACGGGGAAAAATATGATATAATTATAGTAAATATTTTTCGGAGGTTCGACTATGCTTTCAGATATCGAAATAGCGCAGCAGGCGCATATGAAAAAAATAACCGAGATCGCCGCTTCTCTCGGAATTCCCGAGGAGGAGGTCGAGCCCTACGGTCACTACAAGGCAAAGCTTTCGGAAAAGCTTTTTGCCGATACTGCGGATAAGCCCGACGGAAAGCTTATCCTTGTCACCGCTATCAATCCCACCCCCGCAGGCGAAGGAAAAACTACCGTTTCTGTCGGTCTTACCGAGGCTATGGCAAAAATTGGAAAGAAGGCTGTTCTTGCACTTCGGGAACCTTCCTTAGGTCCCGTTTTCGGCATCAAGGGCGGTGCTGCAGGCGGCGGATACGCTCAGGTAGTTCCTATGGAGGACATCAATCTCCATTTTACGGGTGATATGCACGCCATCACAGCCGCAAACAACCTTCTCTGCGCTCTCCTTGACAACCATATGCAGCAGGGCAATGAGCTGATGATAGATCAGCGAAGGATAATGATCGACCGCTGCCTTGATATGAACGACAGAGCCCTCAGAAACGTGGTCATCGGTCTGGGCGGAAAGATTAACGGAATTCCCCGTCAGGACAGCTTCCGCATTACCGTTGCAAGCGAGGTCATGGCTATACTCTGCCTTGCTTCCGACCTTGACGACCTAAAAAAAAGACTGGGCAGCATTCTTATTGCATATAACATGAAAGGCGAGCCTGTTTTTGCTCGTGATCTTGGGGCGGAGGGTTCTATGACCGCTCTTTTAAAGGACGCTCTCAAGCCCAATCTTGTTCAGACACTTGAAAATAATCCCGTTCTGATGCACGGCGGTCCATTTGCGAACATCGCTCACGGCTGCAACTCCGTAAGAGCCACAAAGCTTGCTCTCAAGCTGGGCGATTACTGCATTACCGAGGCAGGCTTCGGCGCTGACCTGGGAGCAGAGAAATTCTGCGACATCAAGTGCCGCTTTGCAGGCTTAAAGCCCGATTGTGCCGTTATCGTGGCTACTATTCGTGCGCTCAAATATAACGGCGGCGTTCCCAAGGCAGAGCTTTCCGAGGAAAATGTTCCCGCTCTGGAAAAGGGTATGATAAACCTTGTTACTCATATTGAAAATATGCGCAAATTCGGGCTTCCCGTTGTTGTTGCAATAAACCGCTTCGGCACCGACACCGACGCCGAGATCGCCGCTGTGGAAAAGCTCTGCGGCGAAATGGGAGTTCCCGTTTCCCTTACCGAGATATTCGCAAAGGGCGGCGAGGGCGGCATTGATCTTGCTAAAAAGGTATGCGAGACTATCGAAGCAAAGCCTGCCGATTTCAAGCCTCTTTATGATGCCGAGCTTTCAATCAAGGAAAAGCTTGATGTCATTGCAAAGGAAATTTACCGTGCGGACGGCGTGATCTTTACGGCTCAGGCTGAAAAGGCTATTGCGGAAATAGAAAAGCTGGGCTTCGGCAATGCTCCCGTATGCGTTGCAAAAACTCAGTACAGCCTTTCCGACGATGCTTCAAAGCTTGGCAGACCCGAAGGATTTTCTGTTACGGTGCGTGACGTGAAGCTTTCTGCAGGCGCAGGCTTTGTTGTTGCACTTACGGGCGATATTATGATAATGCCCGGTCTCCCCAAAGCTCCTGCGGCTATGAAGATCGACTGCGACGGAAACGGCAATATCAGCGGCTTATTCTGATTTTTATCGTTTTCCAAACGTTACTAAAAATTAACAATTACACCATATTTCTATAATTTTTAGCAAATATAATAAAAATAGGATTATTTTGTTGTTTTAGTTTATACAATAACACAACATTAAAGTTTATTCTATAACAAGGAGTAATAAAGGTATGTCTGTTGAAACTATG
>JAGAJF010000013.1 GCA_017829005.1 Oscillospiraceae bacterium
ACTATACATTCTAACATTTCCATTAATTCTTCCATTGTGGTACTCTCCTTCTTCGTTTTCTTTCATTATACCACTTTGGGGGCTTTTTGTTAAGCTTTTATCTTTTTGTTACTTTTTTGTAACTCATGCGTATGGTCTGAACATAAAATTAAACGAAAAGGCGCCGCACATTTCGTGCAGCGCCCAAAATGGGGGATAAAATTACTCTTCGGTATTTTCGTCCTTAGCAAGCTCGATCTTTATGGAAGGCTCGCCGTTCTCGTCAACTACCTCAACAGTATCCTCGTGGTCAACAACGGTATCGGAAATTTCCTTTGTCTCTTCAACAGCTTCAACAGGCTCGGGTCTTTCGATCTTTGCATCGCACTTTCCGCAGAAAGTGTTATCGTCGCCGACTTCTGCTCCGCAGTTCTGGCAGATAACAACTCCCTTGAGAGCGCGAACCTTGTTTTTAAGATCTTCCACAGCAGCTTCCTTTTCGGAAACCTTTTCAAAAAGCTCCTTCATCTGGTCGCAGCAGGGATTTTCGCGGTTGTTCTTGTAGTACATCTTGCCGATCTCAAGGAAAAGATCGTTAAGCTCTCTTTCCTCGGTTGTGATCTTGAGATTTGCCTTAACAATATCGGTACCCTGCTTGGTCTTTTCGGTAACAGCCTTTCCGGTGTTGTTAAGAGTTTCAACAAATTTTTCAAACATAGTATTTTCCTCCTGAATAAATTTTTATTTTGAAGTGGTTGCTTTCTATGATTTAAGTATAACCTTATTTTTCCGTTCTGTCAACCACCTTTGGCAAATTCTCATTATATCAACACGTTTTTTAATCTGTTTTTAATGAGAAGAAAATGCGTGATATCCAAACTGAACATCACGCATAATATGAAACCTGTTTATTCCCCCGTTACCTCGATGACGTCCTTTTTGGAAGACAGCTTGATGACCGAAGGTTCACAGCCTGCATTTTCAACGATAATGTCGGCAATTTTATCCTCGATATCCGTGCGGATGACGCTTCTGATGTCACGAGCGCCGAATTTCTTTCCGAAAGACTTTTCGGCAATAGCGCTGAGAACGCGCTTGTCATATTTAAGCGTAATACCCTTTTCGGAAAGGGGCTCCTTCATTTCGGAAAGCATAAGCCCTGTGATCTCCGCATAATTCTCCTTGGAAAGAGGACTGAAAACAACTATCTCGTCAACACGGCTCATAAATTCGGGGCGAAGGAACTCGGAAAGAGACTTCATAGCCTTTTCCTTGGTTATCTCCTCTTCCGTTTTGTTGAAGCCGAGGCTTGTGGTCTTATCCGAAGAGCCTGCATTTGAGGTCATACAGATGATGGTGTTCTCAAAGTTCACAGACCTGCCCTGAGCGTCATTAACCTTGCCCTCGTCAAGTATCTGGAGCAGTAAATTCATAATATCCGGGTGAGCCTTTTCAATCTCGTCAAAAAGCACCACCGAATAAGGGTGACGGCGCACCTTTTCCGTAAGCTGACCTGCCTCGTCATAGCCCACATATCCCGGAGGAGAGCCGATAAGACGTGATACAGCGTGCTTTTCCATATACTCGGTCATATCGAGACGGATAAGAGTGTCATTGCCGCTGAAAAGCTCGTCATTTATTACCTTGACAAGCTCGGTCTTTCCAACGCCCGTAGGACCCACAAAGATAAATGAAGCAGGTCGGCGTCGCTTTGAAAGCTGGGCACGGGAGCGTCTTATCGCCTTGGCAGCAAGCTCCACAGCCTTATCCTGACCGATTATCCGCTTTTTCATAGAGCTTTCGAGAGAAGCAAGCTTTTTAAGCTCCGTCTCTTCGATCTTGTTGGCAGGGATACCCGTCCAAAGCTCGATAACTCTTGCAAGATCCTTTTCGGTAACGTTTATATTGGATATCTTTTTCGTAAGAGCATCAAGCTGATTCTGCTCTCTGATAAGCAGGGATTTTTTCTCTGCAAGAGCCTCAAAATCAGGCTCTTCACCGTCCTCGAGAGTCTTTATCTCTGCCTCAAGAGCAGCTACCTCAGCCATTTTCTTCTTGTGATATGCAAGCTCTGCGCTGGAAATGCTCCTGTTTGCACAGGCTTCATCAAGCAGGTCAATTGCCTTGTCGGGAAGATATCTGTCGTTGATATATCTTTCCGAGAGAACAGCGCAAAGCCTTATCAGCTCGTCGCTTATCTTTACCTTGTGGTGCTCCTCGTAATAATGCTTTATGCCCTTTAATACCTCAACCGTATCCTCCACTGTCGGCTCGTTTACGGTAACAGGCTGAAAACGTCTTTCAAGAGCGCTGTCCTTTTCAATATATTTTCTGTATTCCTTAAAGGTGGTTGCGCCGATGACCTGGACTTCACCACGGCTGAGAGGGGGCTTCAGAATGTTTGCAGCATTCATAGAGGAACCTTCGCTGTCACCTGCTCCCACAATATTGTGAATTTCGTCAATAAAGAGGATAATGTTTCCCTCAGCCTTTACCTCGTCCACCAGACCCTTCATACGGCTTTCAAACTGACCTCTGAACTGTGTTCCTGCCACAAGGGCGGTGAGGTCCAGGAGAAATACCTCTTTGTCCGCAAGCTGAAAAGGAACATCGCCTGCAGCTATCCTCTGGGCAAGACCTTCGGCAATGGCAGTCTTACCAACGCCCGGCTCGCCTATCAGACAGGGATTATTTTTCTGTCTGCGGCAGAGTATCTGAATAGTGCGGGCAATTTCCTTGTCTCTGCCGATAATGGTATCAAGCTTGCCTTCTTTTGCACGTGATGTGAGGTCGGTGCAGAAGGAGGAAAGAAATTTTCTCTTTTTATTTTTTGTTTCCTTGCCGTTTTTAATCCTCTCACGGCGTTCGGAAGCTTCCGAAACGGAGTCTGATGCGGAATTTTTTCCGGCTGAGGGTCTGTTTTCGTTCTGAGACGCACCTCCGCCGAAAAGTGCATTGAAAAATCCGGGCAGAGAATTTGTGCCGCCCTGATTGAACATCTCCATATCAAAGCTGTCCTTTACGCCTGTCATAGCGTCGGCAAATTCCTCAATATCGTCATCGGTAACGCCCATCTGGTCCATATATTCCTTTATCTGAGGCACATTCAGCTCACGGGCGCAAACAAGGCAAAGCCCCTCGTTGCGTTTTTCGCTGCCCTGCATTGAGGTGATAAAAACCATAGCCTCTCTTTTTTTGCATCTGCTGCAAAGCATTAAATCATTCCTTTCCGCCCGAAAACCGTCGGACAATGAGAAAAAATCCTTTAGGGGTTCAGAAAATCAAAACCCTTGGCAAGCTCGTAAAGCCTGCCGAAGAATAACGTATCTGAAAAAATATCTTCATTCAAATATGTCATACCGCCTGTGAAACGAATGATAAGAACTATGAGAATAACCGCCGCAGCCAGCACCACAGCTCCCACCGCCGCACCAAGGACTCCTCCGAGAATGGAGTCGCAGGCTTTAACAGGCTCTATCTTTCTGACAATGAGAATAATATTCACAATAATTTTCAGCACAAGGTTGACCGTTGTAAAGACCGCAGCCCATACCACCGCACCGATCATTCTTATAGCCGCAGGACGGACAAGCTTATTTTCGATATAATAAGCCGTTCCCTCAGTGGGAGAGCTTTCGGATCTTATGCCGAACATATCGTAAACTATAGCCTCGTGAGCCTTTTCATCGGTAATGATATCCTCCACCGAGCTTTTAGATATCCTTATCCCAAGGGGCAGCCTGCTGTTTATTTCATCAGCCACCCTGCCGCTGTACTGCGGAGCTATCTCTTCTATTTTAGCACGAAAATCGGGATTAGTCAAGAGGGTACTTATATCTATTCCAAGATAGGAATAAGCCTCTGATAACTGACTTCTGAGTTCATCGTCATCGGTACTGAGATAATCTCGCACGACCTGCTTTAACTCCTCCGAACCGCCCAGATTATCGTCAATGAAACGGTCGGCAGTCTGCTCTGCTTCATCTTTGAGCTTCCTTGCCGTTTCGTCTCTCACCTTGTTAACGGCACTGTCGATATGCTCGCTCACGACCTCGGAAAAATAATCATCATAAATTTTTGATGTCACGGGATATGATGAGCAGGCAGCAGCAGCCGAAAAAGCGATAATCAGGCAGACAAGGCTCAGTACCGTCCTAAGGACTCCCCTCCTGAAGCCCCGTCCGATAAAAGCAATAAGAATGACTGCCGCTGCAATGTCATAGATATATGGGATCATTATAAAATAAATTCACCTCTGACCGAAATGCTCAGCCGCTGTAGCTAATGCGGTTAACGCTGTCGTAGCCGAGCAGGAATATGTATTTTCCGCATTTGCAGAAATCGTCGTAATCGTCCTCAAGGAGAATTTTGCCCCCCAGAACGCCGTCCGAGCCGAAAACATCAATGCCAGAATCATTTAAAATGCAGACCTGTGAATTGCCTGTATAGACCTTTTTTGCCTCATCGTCAAGAACTGTCACAACAGGTGAAGCGCAGTCCGCACCTGTAAAGGAGATAAGCTTTGTCCTTCTCAGATCGGTGTTTTCGGTTATCACCGCCGAAATGTTTCCCGATGTGTCATAATCGGTGATAGGGTCGCTGTATACGTATTCAGACGTAAGAACGCCGTCTCTTGTAAAACCGGCAGTCATAGTGTCCCCAATCATAATTATTCCGTCGTCTGTAAATTTAACATCAAGAGCAAGGGTAGGAACGCTGTCGCTTTCCCACATAGGCTCGGTATCGTTGAAATCAAACCGCTTCATTTTTGAAATGAGCTGACCGCCCTGTGCAGTCAGTACGGTAATAACACAACCGCTGCTGTTTTCATTGAAGGTCACATCAATAATACGGCTGTCATAGCTGAAATATGTGAATATGGGTTCGCCGTTGGGGTCATAAATTTTAAGCATGGCAAGATACTTGTCGGATCTCGTCACAACAGCGGCATAATCAGATTTTGAAAGCTCGGCAATGTATATGACGTCATCAGCCGTTTTGGTGTAAATATTCTTATATTTGCTCTCCAGACTAAATTCTCTGCCGCCCTCGTCATATATAAGAGCCTTCGACCCGGAAACGCAGAGAATGGGGTTTGCATAGGTGTGCTGACGCTCATTCATGACCTTGCCGTCAACGCTGTAAACATGGAATTTTGACTCATCCAGAAGTGCGAGAGAACCGTCCATATCCATAAGCTGGAAGCCCGAACCGCCCTCCACCTTCAAAGGAAATTTTCCCTCTGACAGGTCTGCAGTTCCCTCCGAAGAAATATTCTCCGGAATAGAGGTCATTATCCCCTTGAAATAAGGGAGCCACATATCCCTTGTAAATGCAGCTACAATCACAGCGCCGCAGAGCAGAAGAATGACAAACACCTTGATAAGCATATTCTTGGTCTGCTTCGCCTGTCTTTTTTTTCTAAGCTCAGAAATATCCGTAACGGGCATACATTTCCCTCCTCATTCGTAAAAAACACGGTTTAAATAAAGTCCGCAGGGCTTTGCGGTCACTCCCGCAAGGTTTCTGTCCCTGTTCTCGATTATTTTCGGGATATCTTCGGGTGATATCCGTCCTTCGCTCACATAAATAAGGGTGCCTGCAATTATCCTCACCATATTGTAAAGAAATCCGTCTCCCCTGACAGTAAGGATAACAAGGTCTCCCTCACGCTTAACTTCGCATAGGGAAACAGTTCTCACAGTATTTTCCTTAACTCCCAGCGCACCGCAGAAGCAGAGGAAATCGTGAGTGCCTTCGATAAATTTTCCTGCTCTGTTCATCTTGTCTGTGTCAAGCTCAAAGGGATAATGCAGTGCAAGATTATCCAGGAAAGGGTCTCTCACACCTCGGTTAAGTATCTTGTAAATATACTCTTTGCCCTTGCAGGAATATCTTGCATGAAAATCCTCCGGGACTTCTTCGCAGTCAAGCACAGCAATATCCGCAGGAAGAAGGCTGTTCATTCCTCGGATAATGTTATTGCAGGGAATGGAGTGTTCCGTCAGGAATGAGAAAAAATACTCATTTGCGTGAACTCCCGTATCCGTCCGTGAGCAGCCGTTTATCTTCACTTCGGAAGCGGTAAGACGGGAAAGCCTGTCCTCAAGGACATTCTGAACGGACAGGGCATTTTCCTGCCGCTGAAAGCCGTGATATGCCGCACCGTTGTATGCGATTTTTACCTTGATATTGCGGACTGACAAGCCTTACGCCTCCCTTGAATTTATAAAACAACTCTGCCCATATCAATTATCATAACTCCGCATAAAAACAGCAGCGACAGGCACAGCGCCGCATAATCCGAGCCGCCCGAAACCAATGATTTAAGCTTCGTCCGACCCTCACCGCCGTTGTAGCAACGGCATTCCATTGCCAGAGCCAGTTCCTCCGCTCTTCTGAATGAAGACACAAACAAGGGAATGATTATAGGCACCAGAGCCTTTGCACGCTCGATCAGCGTTCCGCTGTCCATATCCGCCCCCCTTGCCTTCTGAGCGGACATTATCTTGTCCGTTTCCTCGATAAGAGTGGGTATAAATCTGAGAGCGATGGTCATCATCATTGCAAGCTCGTGAACGGGGAAATGAAGCTTTCCCAATGGCTTCATCATCTGCTCGATAGCGTCGGTAAGCACTATGGGCGACGTGGTGTAGGTCAGCAGAGACGAGCCGCAGATAAGTGCGATAAGCCTTATTATCATATATCCCGAGGTAATAAGCCCGTTATCCGTTATTCGAATTTTCCATATCTGAAATACAGTCACGCCGTCAATGAAGAAAATATTCAGAACCGAAGTAAATATTATGATAGGTATGATAGGCTTCATACTTTTTAAAATAAGCTTGGGAGACAGCTTTGAAGCGGCGAAAGCTATAACAAAAAATAAAAACGCTAAACCCAGCGACAAAAAGCTGTCAGCGGAAAATATCATTACGATAAAGACCGCCGTGATAACTATTTTAAAACGTGCGTCAAGCTTATGAACAGCAGAGTCCATAGGAAAATACTGTCCGATGGTGATATCCTTAAGCATTTTCAAGTCCTCCTCTGCCGTGAGCTTCAAGGTATTCGTTTATGGTCTTGAGAGCAAATTCAACCGTATAAACATCCCCTCTTATGTCGATGCCCCTCTTTCGCAGAAGCCCGAAAATCTTTGTTATCTGAGGAACGGAAAGTCCCACAGAAGCGATCTCCTCCGCCCTTGCAAATACAGCAGGCGGCGTATCATAGCACAGCACCTCTCCCTTGTTCATAACAAGTATCCTGCTTGCAAAACGTGCCACGTCCTCCATACTGTGGGAAACAAGCATTACAGTAGACTTTGTTTCATCATGATAACGCTTTATCTGCCCGAGAATTGTCTCCCTTCCTCTCGGGTCAAGACCGGCAGTAGGCTCGTCAAGTATAAGCACCTTTGGGCGCATAGCCATAACGCCCGCAATGGCAACACGACGCTTCTGACCTCCCGAAAGCTCAAAGGGGGATTTTTTCAGAAGCTCGGGTGATATCCCTACAAGCTCCGCAGTTTCCCTGACGCGCCTGTCTATCTCCTTTTCGTCAAGTCCCATATTCTTCGGACCGAAGGCAATGTCCTTGTAAACTGTTTCCTCGAATATCTGATATTCGGGGTACTGAAAAACAAGTCCCACCTTTAAACGGATATCCCGAAGCTTCACGTCCTTGCTCCGGATATCCGTCCCGTCGATAAGCACTCTGCCCGAGGTGGGCTTAATAAGACCGTTGAAATGCTGGATAAGGGTAGACTTGCCCGAGCCTGTGTGCCCGATAACGCCCACAAACTCGCCCTCCTCTATCTCAAGGTCAACACTATTCACCGCAGTCTTTTCAAAGGGCGTCCCCTGACTGTAGGTGTAGGTAAGTTTTTCAGTTTTGATAATTGACATTTTAAGCCTCCAGATCTAAAATACATTTCCGGAATTCGGATAATGTTTTCGTGTCCGATAAATTATTTTCTCTTCATCTGAGAAAGCGCATAAATATTTGTGAATATAAAAAGCGATAATACCGAATAAAGTACAGCCTTTTTCTTGCTGATGGCTCCCTGCCTGCACAGAGCTACGGCAGAGCTTATTCCCCCGTATGCGGAAATGCAGTAAAGAACGCCGAAAAGAACTGCAATTATTATCAGAAGATTTATAAGCGGAATGTATGAAGCGGCAAGACCGATATCGAGAATAAAAATAAATAAGGGAATAAAGATTATCACGATAACAAAGCCGATACAGAACGCAAGCAGTGATAAGAGCAAAACAACCGCTGTGCTAATAGCAAATGTACCGATAAGATAAACACATACAAATACCGCAAGAACAAGCGAGATGACAGCCACAGGGACAGCAATTGCCGCAGAGGTCATTCCAAGCTTAAGATGATCGTCGGAATATCCCGATTTTCTGCTGTGTCTCATAAACCGCACCGCCCCTATGACGGAAACAATTATCTCGGGAACGGCAATGATCATACATAATATCATATACAGCATTTTGCTTCCCAAAACGTCATAAAGATCAAAATCGGGCTTTACTCCGAACATAACAGCCGATGATATTCCTGCCGCAAGAGCATGAAGTACAGGAAAGGCAAGGTAAATATTTCCTGTACCGATATACTCCCTGTTCAGCTTTCCGCTGCAGTCGGCAATTAAATATGCCACAGCCCCCACAGTAATGATAAGCGAAATTATTACAGCAGCCAAGCTTTGTCCCCCCTTACTCGGTTTTAAGCGACCTGTATGCAATTATAGCCAGAGCGATAAGAGCAATGATATTTACCGCAGGTATCAGCAAAAGGAAAAGGTACACAACGCATTTAAGAAGCGAAAAAATTCCCTTGCCAAGAAGCGAAACAAGAAGCCATACTCCCGAAATAATGCAGACGATAGCCGCAATGCACATAAACAGAAGCACTCCAACTCCCGAAAACAGCGAGAAAACTGTAATTCCCGCAATAATAAGAAGAGCGATAAGTGAAATAAGTGTTAAGATCATCATAATAAATAATCCCCTTTCAGATTTTCAGCATTTTGCTGTAGTATTATAATACCGCATATTCCTTAAATCTGCGCTGAAAAAGGATTAGAATATGATTAAAACTTACTCACCCCGAAGGAGCCTTTCAAGGAAATCGGCACATTCTTCCTCGGTAATTATGTGAGTGTCAGCGTCCTTTCTGCCGTTTTCACGGAGCAGATACATAAGCTGAGTGGACTGGGGAACGTCAAGTCCCACCTCTCTTAGCTTCTCCACATGGGAAAAAACCTCCGAGGGCGTATTGTCGAGAATTACCCTTCCGCTGTCCATGACCACCACCCTGTCCGCCTGAGCAGCCTCGTCCATATAATGGGTGATAAGAACGATGGTAACACCGTTTTCACGATTAAGCCGCTTTATGGTCTTCATTACCTCTCTTCGCCCCGCAGGGTCAAGCATAGCCGTCGGCTCGTCAAGAACGATGCAGTCGGGCTTCATAGCGATTATTCCCGCAATTGCAACCCTCTGCTTCTGACCGCCAGAAAGCTGTGAAGGCGAATGTTCTCTGTATTCGTACATTCCCACAGCCTTCAGCGCCTCATCAACTCTCACACGCATCTCTTCGGGTGGAACGCCCATATTTTCAAGAGCGAAAGCCACATCCTCCTCGACTACAGAAGCAACTATCTGATTATCGGGGTTCTGAAAAACCATTCCGATGTGCTTTCTTATATCAAAAAGCCTGCTTTCATCGGAGGTGTCAAAGCCTGCCGCAGTCATTTTTCCGCCGCAGGGCAGAAGTATGGCATTGGTGTGCTTTGCAAATGTGGATTTTCCGCAGCCGTTGTGACCGAGAATAACGGTAAAGCTGCCCTTTTCAATACTGAGGTTCAAGTCCTCAAAAACAAGTACCTTATTTTCCTCCTGCCCGTTATCCTGCTCCTCCTCCGAAGGCTCGGAGTAATAGAACATCAGATCCTTTGCAGAAATTATATTATCCATAAGTTCCTCCGTTACTTTGCTGAGGCAGCAACAAACATTGCCGTAGAGCCGCAGGGCAGTGCGTATTTCCCCGTTTCCACAGGGAGACCTATCTCGTCCGCCGAAACCGTACCCTTATACCTCTCACCCACCGTCTCACCGATGATATACGCCATTACAGAGGGAGAAAGCCCGGTGGTATAGCTGTTAAGCAGGAAGAAAAGCGGATCGTCGCTGAGAACGCCTGTGCAAAGCTTCACAAGGTCGTAAATGCAGTCCTCAAGCTTCCATACCTCCTGATTGGGACCTCTGCCGTAGGAGGGAGGGTCCATTATCACAGCGTCATACTTCCTGCCTCTCTTAATTTCACGGGCAACGAATTTCTCACAGTCGTCCACTATCCAGCGCACAGGTCTGTCCGAAAGTCCCGAGGAAGCGGCGTTGTCCCTTGCCCATTGGACCATTCCCTTTGAAGCGTCCACGTGGCATACCGATGCGCCTGCCGCAGCACAGGCAAGTGTGGCTCCCCCCGTATAGGCAAAAAGGTTAAGAACATTTACCTCTTTTCCCTCGCTTATCCTTTTTCTGATAAGCTCGGAGGTGAATTCCCAGTTAACCGCCTGCTCGGGGAAAAGTCCCGTATGCTTGAAGCCTGTGGGACGAATGTTAAAAACAAGCTTCTCCCCTATTCCCAGCTCATAGGCTATCTGCCAGCTTTCGGGCAGCTTCTTTGCAAAGCTCCATTGACCGCCGCCCTTGTCCGAGCGGAAGTAATGACCGTCAGCGTTACTCCATACGGGAGACTTTTTTTCGGTTTTCCATATTACTTGAGGGTCGGGGCGTACAAGTGAATACTTGCCCCAGTATTCCAGCTTTTCGGAGCAGGAGCAGTCTATAAGCCTGTAATCTGTCCATCTGTCAGCTATTCTCATTAAAACGTGATTCCTTTCATAACTTAATGTACAGGGCAGAGCCTTTTGACCGCTTCTGCGATCTCCAGCGCCATGCTGTTCACAGCGTCAAACCGCCTGCCCTCAACGCTTACACGGATAACAGGCTCCGCAGGGTTTTCCCTTACGATTATCCTGCCAAGCTCCCCCAGCTCTCTTTCTTTTTCCTCGATAAGCTCCTCAAGCTCGGGGATATTCTTCCATACCTCCCGCCACCGGTCTGATATCTTTACATTTATCGCCACCTGCGGGTATCTTTCCATTACCGAGCAAAGCTGTCCGAGAGTTTTTCCCGAACGCTTCACCGCCGATAAAAGCAGTACAGCGGTAAGCAGACCGTCGCTTTCGGGACATATTTTTCCGAAAATGATGTTTCCCGATTGCTCTCCGCCGAGAGAAAAGCCCCCTGCAAGCATTTTTTCGGTTATGTATTTGCCGCCTGCCTTTGTGACAACGGGTTTTATCCCGAATTTCTCAGCGAAAACGGAAAAACCCAGATTTGCCGAAGCGGATATCACAGCGGAGTTATTTGCAAGAACGCCTCTTTCACGCATATCCTTTGCAAATACGGCAAGAAGCTTCTCCCCGTCAGCGGTAATACCCTTCTCGTCCACCGCAAGGCATTTTGAGCCAAAGCCGTCAAAGGAAAGCCCAAGGTCGCATTTTTTATTTCTTACAAAATCCGCAAGTGTTTCCATATGGGAAATACCGCAGTCCTTGTTGATATTATCTCCGTCAGGGTCGCAGTTTAAAAGATAGACCTTTGCCCCCAGGGAGGAAAACAGCTTCTCGGCAGCAGCGGAAACAGCGCCGTTTGCACAGTCGGCGGCAATGGTCAGCCCCGAAAGCTCGGAGCCGCAGTTTCTGAGGATAAGGCCTGTATATTCGGATATTCCATCGGCATAGACCGTTCTGTTTCCGAATAATTTCCCTTCGCTGCTGTTTACACAGAGCCTTTCGTTGATCTTCTCGCTCACGTCCTCGGATATCCGAACTCCGTCCGAGCCATATACAGTAAATCCGCAGTGGTCTCCATCCTTGTCCGGGTCTCCTGTCATAATAAAGCCGTCCGCTCCAAGCTTTTTCACAAGAAATGCTCCTGCAGGCTGAGGAATGACCCCAAGGCTTGTCACGTCCTTCCCTGCCGACAGTATTCCTGCTGTCAGAGCCGCTTCATAAGCAAAGGACGAACGCCTTGTATCCGTTCCCACAAGGAGCCTGCCGCCCTTTTTTTTGCAGAGGACCTCTGCAGCGGCTCTTCCAAGCCCTAATGCAGCTTCGCAGGAAATATCCCTTGTAAGTGCAAGGAAAATTCCCTCCGAACCTAATGATATGCTCATAATATTTTGCAGTCTCCTTGAAATTATTCAAACATCGAGGTCTGTCCCTCGGGAATGTTATAGCCCATATGCTTGTACGCAAGTGCCGTGGCGCATCTTCCTCGCGGGGTGCGTGAAATAAAGCCAAGCTGCATAAGATAGGGCTCGCATACGTCCTCAAGTGTGACAGATTCCTCGCCTATAGCCGAAGCCAAGGTCTCAAGACCTGCAGGTCCTCCGCCATAGCCCTTGATAAGCATACCCAGAAAACGCTTGTCAAGGCTGTCAAGACCCAGCGAGTCTATCTCCATGCGGTCAAGAGCGATCGCGGCTATCTCACCGTTTATCCTTCCCTGACCGATGACCTCCGCAAAGTCTCTGACACGCTTTAACAGCCTGTTTGCAATTCGGGGAGTTCCTCTTGAACGCTTTGCAATCTCCGCAGCACCGTCATTGTCGCAGGCAATGCCAAGTATTACAGCGCTTCGCATAATGATATCCGAAAGCTGCTCGTTTGAATACAGCTCAAGTCGCTGTATAATTCCAAATCTGTCTCTGAGAGGGGCTGTAAGCTGACCTGCTCTTGTGGTGGCTCCCACAAGAGTAAACCTGTGAAGATCAACTTTAAGAGACCTTGCCGAAGGTCCCTTTCCCACCACAATATCCAGGGCAAAATCCTCCATAGCGGGATAAAGTATCTCCTCAATGGCACGGGAAAGCCTGTGTATCTCGTCAATAAACAGTACATCGCCCTCGGAAAGATTTGTAAGCAGAGCCGCCAGATCTCCCGGCTTCTCAATAGCAGGACCCGATGTAGTTCTTATATTCACACCCATTTCATGGGCGATTATGGTTGATAAAGTGGTCTTTCCAAGTCCCGGAGGACCGTAAAGCAGAACGTGGTCAAGGGACTCGTTTCTCTGTCTTGCCGCCTTGATGTAGACCGCAAGATTTTCCTTTACCTTGTCCTGACCGATGTATTCGTTAAGGGTCTTGGGTCTAAGGGAATAATCTATATCATCATCTGAGGGCATAGCCTCGGGCGAGACCATACGCTCCTCAAAATCAAGCTCCATATCGCTTTGTTCCAGCAAGCTAAAGTCATTCCTTTCAGTTTACTATGGTATCCTTACCGTCAAAGGATATCGGGGCAATATTTTCCGTCAAAGGGCGTTTCCACCTTGATGTCTGCTTTGTGGGGATAATGCACAGGGGCAGGCACATTTCGTCCGAGGTGATACCTCCCGAGCCTGCCTTGTCGGGAGAGCGGTGCTTCTGATTTAAGGCTCTGAATGTAAGTGATTTGTCCCCCATTGCAAAGGCAACGTAATCACCGAGGAAATCGTAAACTCTCTTATTTGTCCTTCCAACGCCGAAAAGCTCTCTTCTGAGGATATCGCTTCTGCTCATTAGATGGAAATCCTCGGACAGATCCCTTGCAAAAAGCTTCTCAAAATCCGTGCGGCAGTCGGCTTTTACATAGAAATTTACAGCTCGTCCGCCGAATACGGGGGGCATAAGCAGGCAGTCGCACAGATCATATTTGAGATTAAGCATTATTTCCGAGGAAATATCCGTCATACCGTATGCCGATGTAACAATTAGCAGGGTGTCGGTCATACTTTTTGACAGACCGTTCACCGTATCGTTGATGTCCCTGATAATGCTCCTTACCTCGTCACTTTGGCAGCCGAATTTAGCTGCCGCATCACGTGGAGCGTTCCACTGAACATAGGTAAAGGTGTTCTGGTCGGTCTCGGCAATTTTCTTTATCAGCTCGAACATTCTTTTTGGATTGTCCGCAACCTTGTGATAGCTTTTGTTTTCGGCTATCTTCACCCCGGGCATAGCAATAGAAAAGGGCTGTACCGCACCGATTATGGAGCCTGCTATCTCCCCGAAAACATTTTCATAGGGCAGGATAAAATCAGCGGCATTCGATACCGAAACAGGCTGACCCGAATAGGGGTCAAGATTTGAGGAAAGCTCCGCCGTGCGGCAGAATTCCTTGAAGAACATCGTCTGTCCCAGCCTGCAGTGTTCGTTGGGATAAAGTCCCGAGATACAGCTAACCTCCGCTGCCGCAGGATATGAGGGGCATACAGAAGTAAGCTGCTCGGACATCTTCTTGATAAGGATATCCGAGGGCTTAAGCAATGCTCTGAGCATATTCTCCCCCGCACCGCAAAGCACTATCAGCACAACGTTCTTGTACATTCTGTTAAGCTCGTTGTCAAGCTTTTCGATTGACGGAACATTGGTGGGGATACGATAGAACTTCTTAACGGACGATATTACATTGACAGGACATTTCTTATAATTCGGAAAAACAAGCACACAAACCAGTCCTTATTTAAATTTAGCCAGTCCTTTGAGAGCAAGACGGATAAGTTCCTCGGGAGAAAGAGACGGATCAAGCTTTGAAACGGCGCCTTCCGCCTCTGCCTGAGTATAGCCCAGCACAAGAAGTGCGTCCACCGCCTCGGAAGCGGCTCCGCCCGATATGAACGCCTTGTTCACAGGTCCCGAAGGAATAGCCTGAGTGAAATTCATCTGCTCCTTGGATATCTTGTCTTTAAGCTCAAGCACGATGCGCTGAGCCATTTTGGGACCTATGCCCTTGACCTTTGTAAGCTGCTTGAAGTCCCCTGTTGCCACTGCAAGGGCAAAATTATTGGGGTCAATGTCCGACAGAATGGAAAGTGCAGCCTTGGGACCCACTCCCGAAACGCCCAGCAGCATTTTAAAGCAGCCAAGCTCCCTTTTGTCATAAAAGCCGAACAGCTCAGTACCGTCCTCCCTCACCTGCAGATAGGTGTATAGAATGACCTCATCACCGATATTTCCGAGGGACGCAAGGGTGTTGTAGGTGGTGCGGCAGCCGTAGCCAACGCCTGCACATTCGACCACCGCAAGCCCCGCTTCTTTAATAATGAGCGTTCCTCTCACGCTGTATATCATAATTTACATTCCTTTCCTTATCCGAAGCTGATGGCTGAAGATGAGTGTCCGTGGCATATGGCAAGAGCAAGTGCATCGGCGGTATCATCGGGCTTCGGTACTCTTGCGAGACCGAGAATGCTCCTTGTCATCTCCATTACCTGCTTTTTCTCCGCTCTGCCGTAGCCCACAACCGACTGCTTAACCTGTAAAGGGGTATATTCAAAAATGGGAATACCGCTTTCAGCCGCCGCAAGAACGATAACTCCTCTTGCCTGAGCCACATCAATGCCCGTTTTCTGATTGGTGTTGAAGAAGAGCTTTTCAATGCTCATAGCGTCGGGCTTGTATTTGGTTATAACGGTTTTCATATCGTTGTAAATGTCCAGAAGTCTCAGAGGGAAATCAGCCCCCGCTTCGGTAGTAATAGCCCCGTAGCCTTTGGGCTTGAAGGTGTAGCCGTCATAGTCCAGAATGCCGTAGCCCACAATGGCATAGCCCGGGTCAATTCCGAGAATTATCAAATAAGCACGCTCCTTAAAAGCAAAGCTTTATCATAGTCAACTTTTATTATAGCACAAATCTTTCTTCTATGCAACCCTTTTGAGAGATATTCGGAAAATTTTTCGGCAGAAAAACAGCAGAGATATCACTATGATTGACAGCAGCGCATTCTTTATGATAGAATAATTGTAACACTTTACGGAGGTGAACTGATGAACAAGGATCTGAAAAAGGCACTTACTGCTTTAAAAAGATCGGAAAAGCAGTCTCTGACAGCAGATGAGGCAGCACTTTGCGCAGAGCAAAAGCTGTTCGTAAAATCTGAACAAATGAACCACAACGAGCTTGTTTCACGAATAAAGGAAATTGCTGACCGAATTTCAATAAATAAAGCTGCTGTCGGATTTCTGCACAGTATTTCAAGCGGTGATATGCGCTATCGCACAGCCCTTTCAAGCCTTGTGTGGGCTAAATCTATGCCTGTTCACAATAAAGAGCTTCGAAGCGTTTACGGCGGACAGACAGAGTGCAGAATATGCGGCGGTCGTTTTTCTCCTTCGCAGGACACATGGACTGATGACCTTTCAAAATACGGCAGATACAGAATGTTTCCGAAAAAGGATTTTATGGACATCTGCTGTGCAGGATATGTGTACAATGATCTGACGCTGTTTGAGCAGCTGCCCGAAGCAAGTTACTGTGATGAGGATATACGAATCCTTAACCGTATTTTCGGACTTGTTAAAGAACTTGGTTCTGGAAACAAGGTGAGTGCCCTGTTAAAACTCATATCTGCCGAAGCAAGTATTTCTCTGACGTCGGCAGATGCTTATTCGGTGCTTGGTGTCCTCTCTTCATTCGGTGTATTCGACACTCCCGACTATAAAAGCTATGCCACAGCCTTTGTTCCCTGTGATGAGAGGAAAATGGTATATGAAACCGATATATATTATCCTCTCCACCTATGGCGTGGGAAGTACGGAGTAAATTTTGATGCTCTTAAAAGCGTTTTCGGAGATGAAATATCAGCAAAGCTTTCCAGCGAAAGCATCATTTCGGGAAAAGCAGAACGAATTCCAGAAAAAAAGAAAAAATCATCTCGAGCTGAGCAGTATTTTACTGACGGCAAGCATCTTATTGAGCTTGATGACAGACTGAGGTATTATTTCGGTCTTGCTCCGATAAATAATAAATGGGAAAAAGATGTCACATATTCGGTCACTCATTGTATCTATAAACGCACAGAAATGTACTTTGACGGAAACCGTCTGGTTAAGTTTATCTATGAGGAAAATGCTGTGGGAAAAGACGATACTCAGGGATTCAGAAATTACACCGAATCCGATGTTGATATTATGACAGCTGACCGAAGGCTTGTTCTTCAGAACACTGACAGAGGGCGTGAGCAGCCTCTTACATCATCGCTCATAAATACTCCCCGGTACAAAAAAGCACATCTTGAGGTAGGAATTATCGGCGGTGCAAGCTCGTTCAATTCAAGCAATGACCAATACCTTCCTCTTCCCGAAACATATCTGACTTGTCCTGAGGATTTTTATGAGATGGCTGAAAAATATATTGCCTCTCTGCCCGATGATTATGACAGGCAGCTTGATAATTTCATAAATAAAAAGCGAAAAACAGTAAAGTTTACTGCGGGAGATATTTTCCGAATACAGCTTTCTCCTACCGAATATACATATTGTCTCATTCTCGGAAAAGTTCGTCAGATACTGAAGTGGAAGGAGGTTCCCGAAAATCACCCGCTTCATAGTGTTATGTGTCAGCCGATAATTTATCGTCAGTACAGAATAAGGACAACTGAGCCTGAAATGACTGCCGAGGAGCTTTCGGAGTATGAGCTTCTCCCCATGCGAATA
>JAGAJF010000121.1 GCA_017829005.1 Oscillospiraceae bacterium
AGATGGTCTCTGCAGTCATAATGTTTTCCTCCGCCGTTCCGAAACGGGTGTCCAGCGCAGAGGCGTGGTAGGACATTATGGGGGTAAGCTCCGCTCCTGCCGCTTTTAGCTTTATCATCTGCTCAAAGGCTTTTGAAAATGTGCAGAAGGAGCCGCACATTGCTATGCCTATCTTTTTGCCTTTAAGCGATGTTATCTCACTCATTCGGTATCACCGCCTTTTCTGAAAAGGTATTTATCTGTTTCTTTCGTGAAGAATATTTTCAATGGTTCGTGCTATCATTCTGCCCGAGCTTACGGGAGCGGTCTTTCCGGGGAGAGAAAGCGCCCATATTGCTCTGAGACCAAGCCTTCCTGCGGCTTCCATATCCATTCCGCCGGGCTTTGAGGCAAGGTCGATTATCAGGCAGTTTTTATTGCAGCATTTTAACAGTTCACCGCTAAGTATAAGATGGGGTACGGTATTGAATATGATATCGGCATTGCAGAGAGCTTCGGAATTTTCAAGTGCGGAAATATCTGCCGTTTCGCAGCCGAAAACCTCCGCCCACGCCATATCCGAATATTTTCTTGCCGCAGCGGTTATGTGTGCGCCGAAGCCCTGAAGTATCCGTATGAGAGACTTTGCTATCCGCCCCATTCCGAGTATCAGCACATTGCTGCCCGAAATGATAACAGGCTGCTCCTCAAGGGCGATCTGCAATGCTCCCTCAGCGGTGGCAAGGGCATTTAGCACCGCAAGCTCCTCACGCTCAAAGTAATCCACCACCTCGATGTCCTTTGAGCTGAACATTTCCCTTACCCCCGGGGATATCCTGCCGCCCAGCACTATCCCGTCCTTTTTTACGCAGCTTGTAAGCTCGGAAAGGGAAACTGTGCCGCTGTAAAATGGGGCGTTCAGCGTTATCCCGTCCGATGAAACGGGGAGCGGCAGAACAAGACAGTCGGCACGGTAGGGGACTGACACAAGGCTTTCCGCAGCAATTATCCTGTCACTGCCGAAAATATTTTTGTCAAAGCCTACGGTGCATACCTTTGCGTTCTCCGCAAGCACCTCTGCCAGCGCCGAAAATCGCATATCACCGCCTGCAATAATATATCTTTCACTCATAAAAGCTTTTCCTCTCAAATAGTAAAGTGCAGGCAGGACTGCTGCCCTTACATAATTATATGATTTATCCTTCTCTGAGGTTCATTAAAATAAAGTTGTTTTTTTCGTGGTAATGTGGTATAATAGGCTTATACGGAATAATCCGAATTTAAATTTTCAGAAAGATGGTAATCATATGAAAAGCCTTGAAGAAATAAGAGAAACATTCAAAAACGACAGGTTTGCCACCGAGAATTTTGCGGTGATTGAAGAAGCAAGGGAGAAATATGCAAAATGCTCCGTTAAGCTTACGGACAGACATAAGAACGCCATGGGCGGCGTTATGGGCGGCGTACACTTTATGCTGGCGGATTTTGCCTTTGCGGTGGCGTCCAACTGTGAGCATATGGGCGTGGTGTCGGTGAGCAGCAATATCACATTTTTAAGCGGCGTTAAGGGTGATATCCTCTATGCTGAAGCAAACTGCGTAAAGGACGGCAGAACTACCTGCTACTATACCGTTGACGTTTATGACGACAGGGGAACAAAATGCGCCGCAGTTACCATTACGGGCTGCCACGTGGGCTGATATCGGGCAAACTTCGTACTTGACAATTACCTTACTGCTGTGGTATAATTTTCTTATGACCAATTGCTTCATACTTCTGAAAGACGGTATAATATATGGAACTTACACAGCTGAAATATTTCTATGCTGCAGCCGAGTGCGGTCATATCACAAAGGCGGCGGAAAAGCTTCACATCGCTCAGCCTGCCCTTACCCAGTCTGTCCGCAGGCTGGAAAACGAGCTTGGAGTGAAGCTGTTTGTCAGGCGGGGAAGGAGCATTGCCCTCAGTCCCTGCGGGGAGTATCTTTACAAACAGCTTGGGGGCATACTGAAAACTCTTGACCGAGTTCCCGGGGAGCTTTTAAAGATAGCCGAGCTTGAGGAAAAGACCATCAGGGTGAATATCATTGCCGCTTCTCTGCTGATAACAGAGCTTATCATCGAGTACAAACGGCTTCACCCCGATATAAAATTTATCCTTCATCAGAGCGCCGACGCCGAAAACTGCGACTGCACCGTTTCCGCAAATCTTCCGGGCATTCTCCCGAATATTCCCAAAAGCTGCTGTTATAGGAGCTTTACCGAAGAAATAAAGCTGGCTGTTCCCGCAGGCTCATATTATTCCGAGCTTGAGTCCATACAGCTTTCCGATACAAAGGATAACGGATTTATAAGCCTTTCGGGTTCAAAGCCCTTTCACAATATCTGCGAGACATTGTGCAGAATGGTGGGCTTTTCTCCCGATGTGGTTTTCGAGAGCGACTCTCCCTCCACCGTAAGAGGACTTATCGGCGCAGGAATGGGAATTGGCTTCTGGCCTGCCTACACATGGGGAGATATAAATGCTGACAATGTGGTGCTTCTGCCCATATCATATCCGGACTGCCGCAGGGAGCTTACCGTTATCTGCAACAATACCGACTCGTCAGCCGCAATTGAATTTTACGGATTTCTCTGCTCAAGGCTTGAGGAGATATCCGCACAGGCTTCGGAAAATTAAATTACAACGACAAAAGACCTTTCAGACCTTTCTGCAAGGTCTTTTCCGATAATAAAGGGGAAATAATTTTGAAAACAGATTACACATTATATGCCATTACCGACAGCTCATACACACGCCTGTCCCTTGCCGAACAGGTCGAAGCCGCAATTTCGGGTGGAGCGGCTGTTATCCAGCTCAGAGAGAAGAACATCTCCGAGGAGGAGTATATAAGAAAAGCAAAGGAAGTCCTTACTGTCACAAAAAAATACGGCATTCCTCTGATAATAAACGATAATGTAAACGTGGCGCTTTTGTCGGGAGCGGACGGAGTTCACCTGGGACAAACAGACGGCGACCCTAAAGCGGCAAGGCGTATCCTCGGGAAAAATGCCATTATCGGTGTGACCGCAAAATCCGTTTTACAGGCGAAAGCGGCAGAAGCGGCGGGGGCGGATTATCTCGGCAGCGGAGCGATGTTTGTATCCCCAACAAAGCCCGGTGCAAAGGCACTTTCAATGTCCGAGCTTCGTGAGATATGCTGCTCCGTAAGTATTCCCGTATGCGCTATCGGCGGAATAAATGCGGATAACGTTACAAGTCTCAGGGACAGCGGCATAAGCGGCATTGCAGTTGTATC
>JAGAJF010000122.1 GCA_017829005.1 Oscillospiraceae bacterium
ATTATCAGAAACTTATTGATGAAGGGGCGATCCCCAATAACTTCTGGAATGTCGAAACACCCATAGAGTAGAGGAGGACAGCGATGAATAATCCATTCAAGGCAGCGAAAAATTTCATCAATCGTTACAAAAAGGAAGAATGGTTCCGGGCAGTTGTAATAATTATTATTGTGACTGCGCTAACGGTGGTCGGTATCAGCTACAAGAGGTATCAGGTGGAAAAAGAAAAACCGCCCGACCAGTCTGAAACCGAACAGGCGGAGGAATCACTTATAGAAAATATCTGGAATGACAGCAAGCTGCATCTTGCGGTGTTTGTATCGCTGTCCGCTGCTCTCCTTGCGGTTGAGCATAATAAAAACAGGCTGAAACAGACGGGAGGTAAGGAAGAAAAATGAAGCGTTTCAAAAGGTGGTTCAAAGAAAACTGGGAGAATAGGTCATTTCGATATGCTGTTACGATAGTTGTCCTTATTATCGCTGCCGTTGCTGTCAGTATTTATGCGGATATTCGGGACAGCGGGGGAAACAGCTATTGGAATTGATGCTAAGTCCAAAAATTGATGTGTTTGGACTTAGGTCAGAGCAAGTGGACTTACCATAATTCATCGGATTTTTTAACGTAAAATGTGTTTTTCCTTTCACCATGCTTTTCGATAAATCCCTCATCAATAAGTTTTTTTAATGCATTAAACACTGATGACCGTCCAACACCGGGGCAGTTTGCAAGAATATCGGACGCTGTGAATTTGCCGAGTTTATTTGCTATATATGCCTTGACAATGTCATAGGAGGAGCTTTTTACACCTGTATCGTCCATAATGCGCACTCTGTCTTCAAATTCGATATAGCTCGCCAGTATCATTTGCAGCATATATTTTATGAATGGTGTGGTGTCATTCTCCTCTTCGTGCCAGCCGTAATCTATTTCCTGAAGAACATCATAATAAGCATCTTTGCTTTTTTCAATTTGCTTTTCTATACTGATGTATTTTCCTACTTCATAGCCGCATTTGTACAGCAGCAATAATGTCAGTAAACGGCTCATTCTTCCGTTTCCGTCATTAAAGGGGTGAATACACAGAAAATCACAGATAAATGAAGGAATAAGGATAAGCGGATCAACGATTTCAAGGGCGAGCGTTTCATTGAAACTATTGCATATTTTTTCAATGGCATCGGGAGTTTCGTATGGTGCAAGCGGTGTGAATCTGATTATTTCCGTACCATCGGATTTGGTTTCCTTAATGTAATTCTGAACATTCTTGAAGTTTCCGCAGTATGAAAAGCCGGCAGGTTTAAGCAGATCCCTGTGCAGCTGAAGAATATGATTTGAGGATATATTTATGAATTCGTGATTTTCATGGATAGTGTCAAGTACATCCCTGTATCCTAAGATCTCCTTCTCATCCCTGTTCTTGGGCGCAGTTTTTTCCTCAAGCAGTTTTTTAATTCTGGTTGCTGTTGTAACAATACCCTCAATTCTGTTTGAAGATTCTGTGCTTTGAATACGGGCAATTTCAATAAGTCTGTCAAGCTGAGCCGGTTTCTGCCTGACAAAGAGTTCCTGCCTGCCTTTACATTCATGAATCTTTGTGCATAAAAGCAGTATTTCATTATCCCAGCTGTTTTTTGCCAGTTTTTTATAATCAAAATTTCTCATAAACTGTTCCTTTAGTCCAGATGAAATATTATTAGTCCAGACAAAGAATATTTTGGACTAACTCAAATAAATTATACACCCAATTAACCTTAAAGTCAATAGAAATATGTCCATTCTAAAGGAAAATATTCTGATTTAACTCAGAAATCAATATATACGAAAGGATTGATCGCCATGCGCTTAATAATTTCAGAAAAACCCTCCACAGCCAAAATCATAGCGGCAGTTGTGGGCGCAACAGAAAAAGAATATGACGGAAAGGAGTTCTGTTACAAGGGCAACGGCTATTACGTTGTCAATGCCCGAGGGCATTTGTATAGTTTGGGAATGCCCGAGGATTACGGATACAGCAAGGTTTACAGACTGGACGAGCTGCCGATGTTCCCCACATTTGAGCTTTTCCCCGAATGTGACAGTACAAACGGACTCCGCAGAATTATTGCTAAGCTCATAAATCTGCCCGAAGTGGAATCCATAATCTGTGCAACGGACGCAGGACGTGAGGGCGAGCTTGTGTTTCGGCATATTTATCATGCCAATAAATGCACCAAGCCTGTTTACAGAATGTGGTGCAATTCCATGACCGATGAAGCTATAAAGAAGTGTTTGGTAAACCTTCCTCCCGACAGCGAATTTGATGGTGAGTACAAAGCCGCACTTGCAAGAGAAAAGTCTGACTGGCTTATCGGAATGAATCTGTCAAGGCTGTACGGGGTAATGGATAACTATCCCCACAGAGTAGGCAGAGTGAAAACGCCTGTGCTTTCCATTATCGTTCAAAGGGATAAGGAGATCGAGAGCTTTTCAAAAACAACCTCATATCGCATTGAAATGGATAACGGCGCTTTATCCGAACAGGTGTATGCCACAAGGGAAGAAGCGGAAAAGGTGCTTGCTGCAAGCAAGGGTACAGATGCCAATGTGCAGTCAGCCATAAACGAGAACAAAAGCAAAAACAGACCGCTGCTTCACAGCCTGACCACTCTCCAGCAGGAAGCAAACAGGGTGTACGGATATACCGCAAAGGAAGTTCTTGAAGCGGCTCAGAGCCTTTATGAAAAGAAATTCACAACATATCCCCGTACTGACTGCAACTACATTTCCGAGGATATGCGGGGAAAGGTAATTGCTGTTGTCAGCAAAATGGTGGA
>JAGAJF010000123.1 GCA_017829005.1 Oscillospiraceae bacterium
CCATAACAGGCACAAGCTTCTCGGCGGCGTTCATTGCGGCATCGGACGCCTTTTCGGAGGAAAATATCACCAATGCTGCCACAGCGGACGAGATAAGTCCTGCAGTCCAGCCGGGCATTATCCCCTGCTCGCTCACCGCCTCGGAAAGTGCGGCTGTCTGGCTCATACAGCCCATTACAAGCGCGGCGCACAGGCAGGCGGCGGCGTATAATACCGCAAGCTTTTTTGAGCCTATACCATTTTCAATATACAGCATAGGACCTTTTGGCTTATTGGGATATCTTTCGGCGTATTCTCCTCCCAGACGGTTTTCCGAATATGCCAGTGCCATTCCTAAAAGTGCCGATATCCACATCCAGAAAACGGCTCCCGCTCCGCCCATGCTTATGGCGGCGGCACAGCCTGTGATATTGCCCGTTCCCATTGATGCGGCAAGGGCTGACATTACCGCTTTTTTGCTGTCCTTTCCTCTTCCGAGATGCTTTCTCAGTCTTAGCTGGATAAATCCGCTTTTGTATGTATGATAGACTCCGCAGAGAAGTATGGCTCCTACGGTAAATGGTCCCCAGAGAATGGCATTTATTGTTTCCATAGCTTTATCTCCCGAAATGTTTTATTTGATTTTATGCTACGATACGGGGCATTATTACGCATATTTTTCGGTGAGCAAAAAATATATAAATATATCGAAAAAACAATTGAAATTTATTCCGTTATATGATATAATAAAATAAGATATCGGTAAAACGAAAAAAGTTCATTTGGCGGAGGTTGCTATGGCAAAGAATAAAAATAAAAAAAATTCGGCAGTTAACATAATCGAGGGCATTGTGATAGGTATTCTTATTCTCCTTATCGCAGGTATGCTCTTTCTGTATTTTTCGTTCAGCGACAACGGTGCCGCTCCGAATATTTTCGGTTACACCTTCTATCATACCAAGGCGGTGAAGATGGAGCCTAAAATTCCTCAGAATACCGTTGTTATAGGCAAAACGGGCGATCTGGAAAATATCAAGGTGGGCAGCGTTGTGGTATGTAAGATCGGCGAGGACACAGTGCTTACCAGAGTTGTGCAGCTTGTCAGCGAGAACGGACAGATGTCCTATGTGGTGAAGTTTGACACCGCTCCTGCCAATGATACCTTTAAAATCCCCGCTGACAATATTATTGCCAAAGCCACCAGCCAGAGCAGCATTTTCGGCTCAATACTTAACTTTGCAACGTCTACCTTCGGAATTATGCTGGTTATCATTATTCCCAGCTTTATTATAATCGTGTTCCAGGTGGTAAGAATAGTTAATGTGAAGCGCACCGAAGAAGAGGCGGTATCCCTTGACGACCTTGACGAGATAATGACAGACGATGATGAGGACGGTCACGATTTCTTTGAGGAGCCTGCTTCCTTCTCTACTCCCGAACCTGAGCCAGAGCCTGCTCCCGTTCAGGAAAGATCGGTTCTCAGCGTTGACAAAAACGGCAAGGCAGGTCTTTCCGCTGTCCGTGAGGAAGGAACTCCTTTGTTTACCTATGACGGGTTTTCGGGCAATAAAAACAAACGCCCGATCGCTAAGCAGGGCGGCTCTGTTGTTAAGCCCGTTAAAACTCCACATTCCGATAACTTCTTCTCCGAATATGTTTCCGAGGAGGAAAAAACTCCCCTTTATGACAAAAAAACAGAACAGCCTGCGGCAGAAGAGGAGAAATACGTTGATTTTATGAGCGGCGTTATCCCTCAGAGCATTGCGGAAGCTGCCGCTAAGGCAGAGATACCTGCCGAGGAAAATGCTCCCGAGCCTGTAAAGACCTATGAGCCTAAGGCTGTGAGAGAGGATAAGATAGTCAAGGAGGCAAGAAATATCCCCGAGCAGGCAGTCATTCCCAAGGAGAGGCTTGCTCCCCCGAAAAAGAAGAACAACAGCAAGGCGATAAGCGAGCTTATGAGCATTATTGACGCAGAGGAGAACAAGCTGAAAAAATGAGCTATATGAAAATTGCTTTAGATGAAGCATACAAGGGAATCAGAAACGGTGAGGGCGGTCCCTTCGGGGCTGTTATCGTCAAAAACGGCGAGATAATCGGTCAGGGTCACAACAGAGTGCTTGCCGACCACGACCCCACTATGCACGGCGAGGTTGCGGCTATACGAAATGCCTGCAAGAATATCGGCTCTCACAGCTTAAAGGGCTGTACGCTCTACACTACAGCGTACCCTTGCCCTATGTGTATGAGTGCGGCGCTGTGGGCAGGGATCGACAGGATAATTTACGGCTGCACCGTTACGGACACCGCAGATATCGGCTTTAATGATGATAATTTTTATGAGGCTATTAAGAGCGGCGAGGCTATTCCCCTCGAATGTGAGGACAGGGAAAGCTGTCTTGAGCTTTTTAAGGAGTATGAGTCGCTGAAGGCTCAGAGATATTGAGAAAAAAATGCTGTCCGTTCATCATTGCGGACAGCATTTTTTATTTTCCTCCTCCTGCCTGCAGAGTCTGTAGAACATTCTGCGGCAGTGTGTTTGCCTGGGCGATCATCGCCTGAGAGCTTTGGGAAAGTATCTGATTTTTGGTAAATTCCAGCATTTCCTTTGCCATATCGGTATCTCTGATTCGGGACTCGGCTGCTGCGAGATTTTCTGCAGTATTGTTCAGATCGTCTATCTTATGCTCCAGCCTGTTCTGGACAGAGCCGAATGTGGAGCGTATCATAGATACCTTATTCAAAGCGTTGTCCAGCTTGTCAATGGCGTAATTGGCTTTCTCCTGCGTTGCAAGGGAAAGTTTTTCCATTCCCAGACCTGTTGCTGTGCAGTTAAGGTCTGCTTCAAGATCACCAAGAGCATCCGAGCTGTATTCAAAGGTGAAATTAACGCTGTCCTTGGTACGTGCGCCTGCCTGAATGATCAGATTTTCCGAATAGGTCATATTGTCATACATTTCCCTGTAATAGTTTACACTTCTGTATTCATCATTAAGTCGTATGTCCGCCTTTATATAGTCCTCCCCCACCATAGTCGGGTTATGTACCGTAATGGACATTCCGTCGTGAAGCTTGAGTATATAGGTAATGTTGGGATTTGAAGGAAGGTAAACTCCCTCGTCAGCAAGATCAACAGCATTGCCTTCTTCGTCTCTCCAAACGCCTATTGAACCGTCGGGCTGTGTTCTTCCGTCAAAGGTATAGGTGGCTCCGTCTTTTGCAACGGAATAATCAACACCTCCAAGCTCGGGATGTGCAGGGTCAAGCTCTTCCATTTTAAAATCGGTTATTTTGTCATTGTCACTATGTGCAGAATTTTGATTATAAACATATCCTCCACTTGTTGTATAACGATATTTGGGGCAGGTCACCGAAATATTCAGTTTGAACCCATCCGGAAGCTTTCCGTCATCCTCAAAAAAATGATATAAATTCTTTGCTTCATACCCATTACGGATATTATAATCAGTTTTAGAATAATAGCTTGAAGTTATACCGTATTTTCCCCAGTCACCCGACTCACCGAAGTTGTCATACCATTTGTCTTCAGCTTTATTATATGTCAGAGTAACATTTTGATTGCCGTTATCAAGCCATATATTCTTATACCGATCCAGATCCATACTTGGAAATCCGCCAAATGCCGGTTTTCCGTTCCAAGAACTTGAGGCACTATTTGAATCTGTACCCACACGAATTCCCCACATTGCCCCGTCTTTCATATCTTCGTCATTATATCTGAATCGCAGACCTTCAATAAATATCTGAGGGCCTCCCGAATAACCATCGGCGTATACCGGTAAGGTAACTCCGCTGCCGGAAGTCGGAACGCCATTGCTGTCTACAGCATTTTCATATTCCTGACTGTTTAAGCTCCAGGTAAA
>JAGAJF010000014.1 GCA_017829005.1 Oscillospiraceae bacterium
CTTGACAAACTTTTTACCTCAGTCCAGCGTCTCGACCAGGAAAAGAACCGCAATATCGAAGGTACGGGACTGGGCATTACCATAGTTCAGAGGCTGCTTAATATGATGGACAGCGAGCTGAACGTGTCAAGCGTTTACGGTGCAGGCTCCACCTTCTCCTTTGTTGTTTCGCAGAAGATAGTAAACGATGAGACTATGGGTGATTTTGAGCAGCGTTTCAAGGCCTCGGCAGAGCATACTACCGACAAGGCAGTAAGAACTGCTCCGGGTGCAAGAGTTCTTGTTGTGGACGACAACGAGACAAATCTTCTTGTTGCCAAAAACCTGCTTAAACGCACTCTTGTTAAGTTGGAGACCGCTTCAAGCGGAAGTCAGTGCATCGAGCTTCTGAGAAAGAATATCTACGATATTGTTTTTCTTGACCATATGATGCCCGAACCGGACGGTATAGAGACTCTTCATAGGATAAAAGAAGAAAATCTTGCGTCGGGCACGCAGTTCATTGCCCTTACCGCCAATGCTATCCACGGGGCAAAGCAGACATATCTTGACGCAGGCTTTGACGATTATCTTTCAAAGCCCTTTACTGGCAGCGATATTGAAAAATGCCTGTTTAAGCATATCAGCAAGGATATGATAAAAAGTGCCGAAGCAAGCACATCTCCTACGATAAATGAACAAAGCAACAGATCGAAGTTAGGTTCAAAGCTTGATATCGAAAAGGGTCTTGCTGAATGTGACAATGACAGGGATATGTACCTTGATGCAGTTTACGATTTCTGCACCAATAACCGCTGCAACGACCTTGAACTTGATTTTTCTGTCAAGGATAACAAAAGCTATCAGGCAAACCTGAAAACTGCAATATCCTCCGCTGAGAAGGTGGGACTTACAGAGCTTATGAGCAAGGGGCAGAAGCTTCTTGAAGCACTGGCAGGCGGCGATACCCAATATGCCGCCGCTCATCATAAGGCGTTTATAAAAATGTACCGATCTGCCGCTGATAACCTTGAAGAAGCTGTATCGGAATATTTTTCCGATACAAAGAAATAACCATTGAGCCTTTCCCGAATTTATCCGGAAAGGCTCAAATTATATCAAAATTCGGTAACACAGTATTTCATTTATTGTTTAACAGTCCCACATAAATATGACAATTTGGTAACATTCGCTATTGTTATTGACAGACAATGCAAAATAATGTAAAATTATATTATATGGTCAATACAGAAAGAAAGGAACAACTCTAAATGAAAGGATTTTTAAGAAAAATTGCCTCGGTCTGCATTGCTGCCGCAATGTGTCTTCAGGGCGGTTCGGTCATGGCATTTACCGACCCTGCAGATGCTTATGCGGAGTATGCGCAGGGCGGCTCGTCCAACGTTTCAGAAACCACGCCTTCCGCAACGGAAATAACAGGTGAAACCGAAAGCAGCGAGATACAGGAGGACGTTATCGAAGATGACCTTCCTGAGGAGACTCCCGAACAGCCGGAGCCTGCTCCTGCCGAGGAAGATAAGCCTGCCGAAAGCAATGATAACAAAAAAGTCACAAAGCCTGCCACAGAAATAACTATCTTCAGCTATCAGACCTCTGTTACTGTGGGAGACACTTTTAAGATAGGATATCGTCTCAAGCCTTCAAAATCGGACGATAAGGTCACATTTTCAACATCGAGCAAGAAGATAGCCACTGTTGATTCCGATGGAAATGTTACCGCTGTCGGAAAGGGCAGCGCTATCATTACGGCAAAAACCACCTCAGGCGTAAAGGACAGATTTTACATAACCGTAAAGGAAAAGAAAGCCGAGGACACCTCAGACAGTGAAACAACTGAGGAAGTATCGGAAGAAACTGATTTCTCCGACAGTGAATATGTCAAATCCACAAATATTTCTTTAAAACACAATTCCGTAACGATTTTTGAGGGAGAAAAGTATGCAATAATTTACGAGCTTACGCCTTCAAACAGCAATGACAGCGTTTCTTTCCGCTCTCTTAACAAGGCGGTGGCTTCCGTTGACAAAAACGGAGTTATTACGGCAAGAGGAGCAGGAAATACACGTATTGTATGTACCACCGGCAGCGGCAAGAAGGTAAAACTCAATGTTACTGTTGTTCCCGTCCTTACCGATGAGGAGAAGGACGAGGCTTATGAGGAAGAAGTGGAAAGGGAATACAACGAAAACGGCGAGCTTGTTCCCACTATGGTACGTTTTGGTGA
The DNA here is from genome assembly GCA_017829005.1 of Oscillospiraceae bacterium. Taxonomy (GTDB): domain Bacteria; phylum Bacillota; class Clostridia; order Oscillospirales; family Ruminococcaceae; genus Huintestinicola. The sequence continues at coordinate 2,225 of JAGAJF010000014.1, forward strand.
GGAATCCGTCTCGGTTCAGGTAGGCAGCAAAATCTCCCTTGACGCACGAGTTTATCCTTCAGGCTCAAAATACAAATATACTATCAAGTCCGACGACCCTTCTATTGCAAAGGTCAATGCAAAGGGAGAGGTAACAGGTATTAAAGAGGGAAACACCGTTATTACCCTCATTACAGACAACGGCAAGAGCGATACTGTCTATGTTACAGTATACGGCGATGTTATCCCCGGAATTGACGTTTCCAAGTGGAACGGCGATATCGACTGGGCAACGGTAAAATCTACAGGTATGGCAGGCTTTGCAATGATAAGAGCCTCCTACGGCTATGAGGACACCGACCCGAAGCTTGCGGATAATGTAAGAGGCTGTGAAGAGAACGATATCCCCTATGGCTTCTATCATTATATGTACGCAAAAAATACCAAGGAAGCCCATATGGAGGCGGCGTATTTCCTTAATGTAATAAGCGGATATTCACCTGAATATCCTGTGGTACTTGACATTGAAGAGTCGTTTTATGACGGAATGTCCAAGGAAGAGGTCACCGATATCGTTGTTGCATTTATGGAGGACCTGGAAAATGCAGGTTATTATGCAATGATATACAGCTATGCGAAATTCTTCGACGATAACCTTATCTATGACAGGATATCCGATTATGACATATGGGTCGCTTGCTGGGGCGATGAGGAAAAGCTCTTTGAGAATTTCAGCTACCATTACGGAATGTGGCAGTACAGCGAAACGGGAAGGATGGACGGCATTGAGGAATATGTAGACCTCAACTACTGCTACAAGGATTACAAGGGAACGATCAAAAAATACGGTCTGAACCGACCTACGGTTTGGTAAAATCAAGCGGCGGAAAGCAATTTGCTCCCGCCGCATTTTGATGTGTCTGATTTACAAGCGTTTGTATTCAGAATTTATCTTAGCCAAAGTTCTGAACAATTTTGATGGCTTTTTCATATCCCATCCCCACTGCTTGAAAGCATATGCATATGATTTAATAAATCTGTCTTGTGCAGGCGGGAGTACATTCATTTCATCAATATTATTTAATTCTGTCATTTCAGGCAATATTACATTTTTTATTTCATCGATCGTACATTCATCATCCTTCTGTATATTATTTATTTTGCTATTGCAGATACTTATGCACCTTTTAACAAGAAATCTGAATTTAATAAACTTTATTTTCATATCAGTAAAGATCTATCCCATTTGCAAGGAAAGCCGCGCGTCTGTCACGGCAGGTTCCGCATACTCTGCAAGGCTCGTCGCCGCCCTCATAGCAGCTCCAGGTAAGCTCGTAAGGCACGCCGAGACGTTTTCCCTCGGCAACCACCGCAGCCTTGTTCATTCCCGCAAAGGGAGCGGATATTCTTAGTTGTCCCCCGCTGCCCTCGCTGACTGCATTGTTCATAGCGTTCACAAAGGCTTCGGAGCAGTCGGGATATGCATTTCCCGCAGCGTCATCGGCGTGAGCGCCGTACATAAGCACCGAGCAGCCCTTTGAAAGAGCTACGCTTGCCGCCGCCGAAAGAAACAGTCCGTTTCTGAAAGGCACATATGTGGAAACAGGCGCACCGTCAGTCTTTTCAAGCTGCTCTGCATAGCTTTCGTGAGGGATCTCCGCCGATGAGCCTGCAAGCAGGGAGCAGTCGGAATATTTAAAGATAGTTGACAGGTCGAGGGCGATGTGTTCAACATTATAATATTTAGCGGTATTATCCGCAGCCTCAAGCTCCTTTTTATGCTTCTGTCCGTAATATATGGACAATGCAACAACATTTTCCTGTCCGTATTTTTTGCAGGCAAGGGCAAGCAGAGTGGTGCTGTCCACTCCGCCGCTTGACAAAACAAGTGCTTTTTCCTGTGACATTTTTTATCAGTTCCTTTCTTTTATATTGGTAAGCATATGGAAAATTTAGAACAAATTTACTGTTTCAGTTTCCACATATTAAGGTTATCTCTGATAATATTTTGAAAAAAATTATCCAATTCCTTTGTGTTTGTTTTGCTCAGAATTATCATTTCTTTCATCAGATTTACTGTTTTCTTTGTATTTTCATCATTATGCCTTTCACTCATTGAGATGAATTTTTCAGCATTCAGCCTTGCCCTTATGAAATTATGGTTATAAAAGAAAAGCCAAGCCAAAAATTCAGATTTAGCAAATGGTGAGATATGAAATGATCTGCCCGCTTCGGGACTGCTTAGAAATCTGATCAGCGAATTGCTGTCACACATTTTTTCAAACCAAGGGAATACATTCTGAGTAAAAACATTTTCAGCATCTGTAATATCATCAATGAGCTTTTCTTCATCATAATTTCCCCAGTAGCGAACAATGCTCCGTCTGTCGAATCGGCTTAATCTTTGAGATATATTCAAGCAGATATTTTCCGATGGGATACAGAATGGCTGAACTGCAATATCAAAGTTAAATTCCTCCTGACCATATGAAAAATAAAGAGAAATAATTTGTATCAGTTCATTTTCTGTTTTTATCCATAAAGAACTGCTTTGCCTAATAAAGCCACTTGATACAAAAAAATCGTTAAAATCTTTTTTTACCCTGCTATGAACATCTTTATTATCCATCATTCTCTCCTGTTAATTATAACAAATGTCCTCCATTGTCCCATATAATTATACATCTTACTCAAATAAATGTCAAGGATATAAAACGGCTTCTCCAATAAAATGGAAAAGCCGCACATAATCAGTTCACCTCAATAAAATCCATAGCCGCATAGCCTGTGATGCCGTTGTATTTCACCACATACCAGTTATCCGTTTCGCCGTAGATATTCACCTGACCGCCGTTTGGTATCTTGCCCACTATGTAGGAATCGGTGGAGGGATAGCTTCTTATGTTAAGATTTGAGCCGTCCGTCCTGACAGTTCCCGTCCTGACGGGAGATGGTTCTATAAAGGGTATGCCGAAATAATCGCAGAGCGACTGAACCATAGTCCTTGCGATAAGCTCAAGGTTATCCTTGAGCCAAGCCTCGTCCTCGTAATTATCGTGATAGCCAAGCTCCGCAAGCACAGCTACCGCTTTCGTCCTTGTGACCTCGGCAAGTGATGTGGTAGGAATGGTGCTTACCTTTGAGGGTATGGGATAAATTACCTCCATATTGTTTGCGATGATAGTTGCAAGGCGGCGGCTGTAATCGGAATAGGGCGAGTAATATATCTCGATGCCCCGTGAAACTCCCGCATACTGCCCTCCCCCTGCATTGGAGTGCAGTGCAAGATGAACATCGTACCAGCCGCTGTTTGAGTCCTCAATAGCACCGTTAACGTTTCTTGCAGGGTCATTTCGTGTAAATGTAATTCCCGAAGCAAGCATATACGGCTCCATGAGATCGGCAAGCATATTCATATACTGCTCCTCATTGCCGCTGGTGGCATATTTATTCCACTCCTGTGTAGACGGGCTTAAAAAAACATTGGGCATTCATATCCGACCTTTCTGTAAATAAACATATAGTCAAATATATGAATGCCCTTGTAAAATTATTCGTCCGCAGGCAAATCAAAGAATGATGATACGAAAGGCTCGAAATTCAGCGCCGACATATCTATATCATATTCAACCGTTACATATTCTTCATCTTCAAAATATCCGCAAAGCATTTTATTACTTTCGGGAAGATATTCCGAGAAAGTATTGCCTGCAACGATCTGACTTTTTAATATTTCTTCTCCCATAAGGTCATGACCGCTTGCCCTCATAATGCCCTCGTCCGTAATTTTGTAGATGTAGCAGACATGTGCGCCGTCTGCACCGTAAACGCAGTTGCAGATAAGCTCGTTTATACCGTCTCCGTCAATATCGGAAATGCTGTCACTTTCGCCGCTTTCACTGCCAAAGCTTTCCGCAATGCATACGGGCTTTCCGTCAATGACAGAAAGATAAAAATTCTGCGACCAATGCCCCGCTGCCGCCGTCTCTGTATAGATCACACCGTCAAAGCCCATCACGTCATTAAATTCCTTAATTGAATATTTGCTCGGGTTCCAAGTTACGGAATTATCATACGCTCTGAGCGTTTCGGACTGTCCAAGAAAGGTATAGCAAAGCTCGGTGGTATCGCCCTTGTCCTCGACTGTAAATTCTCCTCGTGGCATAGGCAATGTGTAGATAATATTTCTGTCACTTATGCAGATATAATTATCCGTAAAGAAGGGAGGAGAGTATGATGTAAGCTTCTTGGAAAGAGTGTATTCAACCATTATTTCACCGGTATCGGGACTGAGAAGAGCGAGCTTAACATTTTCCACACGTTCATACCAAGGCTCAAATAACGCCGCAATAAACTCTCCGCCTGAGGGCATTTCATAATAAAGCATATCATTCATCTGAAGCTCATATGGAGAACCGCATAAATTCTTTCTTTCAAAAGTTTCCGGGTCATAGATGTAAATATTCTCCCCCACTCCGTCAAAGCTGTCAACGGAGTAGATCATTCCGTTATGCACACCTAAGGGAGCGGTATCTCTGCTGTCGGACAAATTTACAGAGGTGTCCGTGCTGAAATTATAAAGACCGACTCCCTCTGACCATTCATAACCTAACATCTGATAAATAAAACAGTCATTATCCAAGGGCATTGAAAAACGGAAGGATTTGCTTTTAACAAAATCGGGGTCATTTTCCTCGTCATACCGCTGACAAATAACACTTCCGTCCAAAGCGTTTATAATGCTGCCGTTAATAACCTTAACCGCTCTGTCTCCCCAGGAATAAACGATATCGTCCGATCCTGCTCCCTCGGTTATCCTGTAATTTCCGTCCTTGTCAACCTCGATAAGCGAAACCTTCTCGCCGCCTATTTTCGCCAAAGCGGCGCAGGCAGACTTTTCTCCGTCTGATATATTTTCTATCAGATCAAAGTAACAGTCGGAGGAGGGTGCGTCTATTCTGAACAGCTGCTTTTTATCCGTTAAGGATATTCCTGCAAGATAACAGGGCTTTATCTCGTCTCCCCTGTTGGGATCATAATTAAACTGCACAAGAAGAACATCGCCGCCGGAAACGGGATGCCCGCCATAATAATATCCCTCGTCCGCAAAATCATTCAGGTCAAGGGCAGGTGTAAAGCCATCGGGGACAGCTTCTCTCTCGTCAACAATAACGGGCTTTGACGGTTCTGTCTCTGTTTCGGAAGAAGTCTCATAGGCTGTTTCTATTGCTACTGCCGTTGTCTCGAGTAAATCTGTCTCCTCGGGTTCTTTTAACTCTGTTCCGCAGGCTGAAAGAAGAAGCGTAAGGCAGATAAGCGCAAGCTTTGGTTTTTTCATTTTAAGTCCCCCTGTGATGTACTATATTATCAGTATATCACCCCGTATTTTTGCTGTCAATCGCTGTACCGTTTTGTGGCAGTTCTGTAATCATATTGTTATAATTTTTAACAGTCATTATGTTGACAAAAACGGAATAAAATGATAAAATAAAGCTTGTGAGTGTTTTCACCATAAAATCAAATAAATCATAAAATATACCATAAAAATATATCTGAACGGAGAATGACAATGCCTAAATATTTCGGAACAGACGGCTTCAGAGGAGAAGCCAACAAGAACCTTACCGTAGAACACGCCTTTAAAATAGGTCGTTTTCTCGGATATTATTACGGCAAAGATCACCGCTGCTCGGTGGTCATCGGCAAGGACACGCGAAGAAGCTCTTATATGTTCGAATATGCCCTTGTAGCGGGTCTTACCGCCTCGGGAGCAGACGTGAGCCTTATGCACGTTACAACCACTCCCTGCGTTTCCTATGTTGTCCGCACCGATGATTTTGACTGCGGTATAATGATATCCGCAAGCCATAATCCCTATTATGACAACGGGATAAAGCTTTTCAACAACAAGGGCGAAAAGCTGGAGGAAAGTGTTATCCTTGAGATTGAAAAATACATAGACGGCAAATATCCCGAGATCCCCCTTGCGGAAAGGGATAAGATAGGCTGTGCCAGCGATTATTCCGCAGGAAGAAACCGCTATATCGGATTCCTTATTTCGCTCGCCGTTTATTCCCTCAAGGGCAAGCGTATAGGTCTTGACTGTGCAAACGGCTCCGCCTTCACCATTGCAAAAAGCGTATTTGACGCACTTGGCGCAAAGACCTATGTTATCAATAACGACCCCGATGGTCTGAATATAAATACAGACTGCGGCTCTACACATATTGAAGGACTGCAGAAGCTTGTTAAAGAGCAGCAGCTTGACGCCGGCTTTGCCTTTGACGGAGACGCCGACCGCTGTCTTGCAGTGGACGAAAACGGCGATGTGGTGGACGGCGACAAAATTCTCTACATTTACGGCAGCTATATGAAGGAGAAAGGCACCCTTGAGCATAACACTGTCGTGACTACCGTAATGTCCAATATCGGGCTTTACAAGGCTTTTGACGAGCTTGGCATAAACTACGAAAAAACCGCCGTTGGAGATAAATACGTTTACGAATGTATGAACGAAAAGGGCTACAAGCTTGGCGGCGAAAACTCGGGACATATTATATTCAGCAAGTACGCCAATACTGGCGATGGTATCATAACCGCCATCAAGCTCATGCAGGTAATGTGCAGCAAGAAAAGCACCCTTGCAAAGCTCTGCGCTCCTCTTACTATTTATCCCCAGCTGCTGAAAAATGTGCGTGTCACCGACAAAAACGCCGTATTAAGCGACCCTGATGTGCTTGAAGCTGTTAAACAAGCTGAAATCGAGCTTGGAAGCAACGGAAGAATGCTTGTCCGTCCCAGCGGAACAGAACCCCTTCTCCGCATTATGGCAGAGGCTCAGACAAAAGAGCTTTGCGAAAAATACGTCTCAATGGTGGAAAATGCCGTCAGGGGAAAGGGATTTATACTTTAAAAAAACACGTCAGCCGAGCTTCAAACAGAAGTCGGCTGACGTTATTTATGTGAAGTCTGCGCTGTTACAAGCTAAGATAAGCCAGCAGGAACACCGCAGGCGAATTCCAGTAAATTGCTATTTCATTCAGCGAATAACAGCCCACATTATCCGCAAAGCATTTCATAGGGGGAGTTCCGGTGGGAATAATTTTTTTAGCCTCGGGATCTTCAAGGTTCCTGTTGGGACCTCCGCTGACCATTCCCGGGATACACTCCTCCACCTCGTCGGCATAGGCAGGTCTGAGATGGGGGTATTTGCAGCTGTAACCGCCTATACCCGTTACATAGCTTATACCGAGAGCGTTCACTCCGAAAAGCACATCTGCCTGTGCCTGAGCATACTTTCTGAATTCTCTTTTTCCAAAGCACCTGTCTGCGATTGCAAATATCATTCCATGCTTCAACAGATTCATATTGCTTCCCCAGCAATAGTCAAATTCGCCCATAGCCGCACCGTAGCCGCAATTATCGGCAAGCTCCTTCAGCCTGTACGCCTCGTCTACAAATCCGTCCTCAAACCGCTTTATAAGGTCGCTGTCGCCTCCCGCGCCGAGAACATACGAAAGCGCTCCAAATCCTCCTACGGAATAACAGCCGAAATCAGTAAGGGAAAAATCCTTTTTAAGAGTTTCTTTTACCGCCTCTTGGTATTCATCGTCACCCGAAGCGGCATAAAGCTCTGCCGCAGCCCAGAAACGATTGTCATCATCACAGCTTTCGCCGTAAGCACCCGTTGCACAGCCGGGAGGATTATTAAACCCGATAAATCCGGGATTTTTCTCCAACCACTCAAATGATTTCTGAGCTGCTTCAAAAAGGCGATCGGAATAATCGCTGTCAAACTGTCGGTAGACTCTGCTTGCCAGAGCACATACCGCTGCGAAGTCGGCAGCAGCTGAAGATGATATTGGAAATACAAACATCTGCGCTCTGTCATTCTCAGGCATAATGAAGGGAGCATGATGAGCGGTAGTTACCTTGTGATATACCGCACCGTCCTCCCTCTGCATTTTAAGCAGCCAGTCAAGCTCATATCGGCATTCCGCAAGGATATCGGGAAGAACTCCTCCGCTTTCGGGAATATTAAGCTTTTGTCTGTCAAATGCATCGGGAAAAAGTATATATCCGTAAAGCAGATGAGCCAGAGCGCAGGAGCCTGCGGTAACATATCGCCCATAATCTCCCGCATCGTGCCAGCCGCCGCTAATCTCCATAGAAATATCCTTATTCTCCCACAGATATCCGAGTGACCTGTGACATACTCCGTGCCTGAACCTGTCTGCATATTTTTCAAGAAGTCCGCAGCCGCAGCGCAGGTAATAAAAAGCCTTTGAAGTGCAGTCAAGAGCCTTTTCGTAAACGCTCTCCCCAATTTCAAAAAGCTCGGAGGTCATATTACCTGCACGAATGCGGAAAGATCCCTTTTCCGAAAAATCGGAAAAATTTGCGGTATATAAAACGTCTCCCGAATTTTTGTCGGCGCCTGCACAAACTGTGCTGCCTGCAGCGCGAACACATCCGTCTGTGCCGACTATCTCAAATGTCTCTGCGGGAAACGGCATTACAGCCATTTTTACGCTGTCGGGTCTGTACCCTGCCTGACTGATAAAGATATCACCCATAAACTATTCCTCGTTTTTCGTAAAAGTATTTTATAAAAAATAAATAAATCTTTAAATAAAGTATAGCATATCAAATTATTTTGTGATATAATATAAAAGCACAGAAATTGTAAAAATCTATCATGATAAGGGCGGTAATAAAAATGAGATATCTTTTTGAAGAAAATGATATGCTGAATAATCCTGTGGAATGTTTCAGCTTTTATTCGGATTATCCCGTCCGACCTCACTGGCATTACTTTATGGAGATAATCTATACCGTTGACGGCAATGCCGAAATGCATGACGGAAACAATATATATCAGGCTTCAAAAGGAGATATGGTCATATTTCACCCCAAATCGGTGCATTCCATCTACAGCTCCGACGGCAAGCCATTAAAGCTTAACGTTATAAAGCTTGATATTAACAGAATGAATATGTCTTCCGCCTACAGTCCAAAGCTTCGGAGCATTTTCAGATGTGCCGAAAAAAAGGGTATGACTGTATTTTTCTCCTCTCCTGAAACTGCCGCAATGGGTGCAGGTGAAAGCTTTGAGCGATGTATCGGAGAAATGAACAGAGGAAGATACGGCTATGATATAATGATACGCTCGGAGATATGCAGACTGCTTATAAATGTCATCCGCTGCTGGCAGGACAAGGGTTTTCGTGTGGACAGCGAAGCCTTTGCCGAGGACAGCCGCTATGATATCTATAATATTACCGAATATATCGACAGCAGTATGTCACAAAATCCGAAGGTCTCCGAAATTGCCGAAAAGTGCGGAATGAGCTATTCATATTTTGCCAAAAAATTCCTTGCAGTCTACGGAAAGACCTGCAAGGAATATATCGAAGATATGCGAATTTATAAAGCCGAGGAATTTCTTATCTTCACCGACTTCGACCTTACCTATATCAGCCAGGAAACAGGATTTTCCGACTGCAGCCATATGATAAAAAGCTTTAAAAAGCGCCACGGTATGACTCCGAAGCATTTTCGTGATATAAAGCAGAAAAATCTTACCGTGTGAGCATATACATAAGCGCATTGACCACAGCCGCCGCCGCATTGCTGCCGCCCTTTCGCCCTTGGGCGGCAATGTATTCAGCTCCCGAAGCCATAATAAGCTCCTTTGACTGCACCACATTCACAAATCCCACAGGCATAGCAATGACCAGAGCAGGCGAAAGCTCTCCGCTGTCCATAAGCTCCCTTGCACGTATAAGAAATGTAGGCGCATTTCCCGAAACAAGAATAAGCGGCTTTCCCCTCAGCCTTGAAGCCTTTTCCACCGAAGCGCAGGCTCTTGTAACGCCCTTATCCTTCGCCGCCAGAGCCACATCGGTATCTGCCATAAAACAATAAGCTTTACAGCCAAGCTTTCCAAGCGCCGCCTTGTTTATCCCCGAAAGAGCCATATTTGTGTCGGTAACGATATATGCTCCCTCTTTGAGCGCATTCATAGCCGTATCAACAGCATTTTCGGAAAATTTCAGATTATCAAGATAATCAAAATCAGCTGTAGTATGGATAACTCTCATTATTACGGGAGCCTTTTTCGGGTCAATAGTAATGCCCCTTTCGGCAATTTCCCCGGCAATAATTTCAAAGCTTCGCTTTTCGATATCCTCGGGGCGTACATATTCAAGCTTCAAAATTCTATCCCCTTTCTTGCAGTAATTCCCTGTTCATAGGGGTGCTTTACGCATTTGATCTCACTGACATAATCGGAAGCGTCAATAAATTTTCTATCGGGCGCTCTCCCCGTCAGAACAAGCTCGCAGACAAATGCTTTTTCAAAAACTATTCTTTCTGCCATCTCCCTGTCAAGGAGATTTTTATTATATGCGGCGAAAAATTCGTCTATTATAAGCATATCCGTATCGCCGCAATTCATTTTATCTAAAGCGTTGGCAAGCAGCCCGTTGTGAATATCCGTAAGCTCAGACTTCTGCTCCTCGGTCATATTAAATGTAAATCCGAAGTTTTTCTCGGGGCGGGCAACTGTTATATTCGGAAGTAATGCCAGACTGCTAAGCTCCGAAGTGGGATTTCCCTTTAAAAGCTGGACAATATGGATCCTTTTTTCTGCTCCCGCAGCCCTGAGAGCAAGTCCCAGCGCCGCAGTAGTTTTGCCCTTGCCGTCACCGCAGTAAATGTGGATAAGTCCTTTTTCGCCGCTCATATGCCCTCCCTCAGAATTTTGTAAATAAGCTTCATATCAATATTTTCACGAACACTGTCCGCAAGGAGCCTGTACTGACTTTCCTTGTATTCCTTCCGGCTCATAGCCTTTCCGCCGAAGGTAAGTCCCTTAGCTTCAAAAAGGCTTTTTACAATTTCACGTGAAATATCGATGCTGTCAAAAAGCCCGTGAACATAGCTGCCGTAAATATTTTTCACATTGCACCCGTCAGCAGTTCCATTGACAAATCGGGATATAGTGTTACCTTTGACCATAGTCTCACCCATATGGATCTCATATCCCGAAAAAGCCTTTCCCGAAAGGGACGAAAGAGGACCTGTCAGCATTTCCATTTGTCCCGATATCTGAGTACGTGTCTTTTCCGAGCGAAAAACAGTAACACAGGGCAGCAGTCCCATTCCTCTTATCTTACCGCCACCCTCGGTATTATCGGGGTCGGATATGACCTCGCCCAGCATCTGATATCCGCCGCATATGCCAAAAATCGGAATACCTTTTTCAGACATTCTGATAACAGCCGCTTCAATACCGCTTTCTCTGAGCCATTTCATATCCGAAATTGTGCTTTTTGTCCCGGGGATAATTATCATATCTGCGCCAAAAACCTCCGAAGGCTTGGAAGCGTATGTCACCGAAACACCATCATACTGTGAAAATACATCAAAATCCGTAAAATTGGATATTCTCGGCAGACGGATAACAACAATGCTTACAACTCCCTGCCGACTGCTCTCAAGCTTGTCCGACAGGCTGTCCTCATCGTCAATATCGCAGTCAATGTAGGGAATAACTCCCGCAACGGGAACTCCCCCACGCTCTTCAAGTATCCTGCAACCGTCGTCAAAAAGCGTTTTGTCTCCTCTGAATTTGTTTACCACAAGCCCCTTCACCATCTGTAGCTCGTCCTCCTCAAGGAGCATAAGTGTACCCAGAAGCTGAGCGAAAACGCCTCCCCTGTCAATATCCCCCACAAGCAGAACAGGAGAATTTGCAAGCTTTGCCATCCCCATATTAACGATATCATCAGCTTTGAGATTAAGCTCTACAGGACTTCCCGCCCCCTCGATAACGATGATATCGTATTTTTTATCCAGCTCATTAAATGCGCTCATTATCTCGGGAATGAACATTTTCTTGTTCCTGAAATATTCGGACGCACGCATATTACCCCTGACCCTGCCATTGACAATGACCTGAGAACCGATGTCCGAGGTAGGCTTTAACAGGATAGGATTCATAAGTGCCGAGGGTTCGACGCAGGCTGCCTCTGCCTGCATAGCCTGAGCACGCCCCATCTCCAGCCCCTCCGAGGTTATATATGAGTTAAGAGCCATATTCTGTGATTTGAACGGAGCGCAGGAATACCCGTCCTCATAAAAGATTCTGCAAAGTGCCGCGGAGAAAAAGCTTTTCCCAGCGTTCGACGTGGTACCCTGGATCATAAGCTTCAGAGCCATCGGATAACTCCTTTCTGAGAATAAAAATAAGCTTTAGATTGTCCTCGTGGCTTCTGACCGCCATTCGGTAAAAATTCTCGCCAAGTCCCCTGAAATTCCTGCAGGAGCGAATGGCAATGTCATATTTAAGAAGTATCTCCTCAATGGGCTTTTCCGACTTAAAAAGCAGAAAATTCGCCTCCGATGGGAAAATGTCGATCACGGGGAATTTTCCCATATATTCGTTAATATACCGCTTTTCTCTTGAAATATAAGTCACCGTCCGACTGACGAAATCCTCTTCCGCAAGAGCCGCAAGTCCTGCCGCCTGAGCAGGAACACTGACGCTCCAGCTCTGTCCCGACTGCCGTACTCTGCCCATAAATTCCCCATCACCGCAAATCATATATCCAAGCCGCACTCCGGGAATTGAATACATCTTTGTGAACGCCTTAATTATAACAGCACCGCTTTCAATAAGCTCAGCCACCGCATATTCTGCCGCTATCTCGCTGAATTCAATAAAGCTATGATCGAGAATAAGCCTTGTTCCCGTCTCACGGCACCTTCCCGAAATATCAGAAAGAAGCTTTGGAGCAATTAGATTTCCCGTAGGATTATTGGGGTTACACAGAAATATCATATCAATATCCTCATTGATATGGGATAGAAAATCCTCAGTCAGCTCAAAGCCGTTTTCCTCGGTAAGCTGAAAAAATTCAATGTCACAGCCAACTGCCTCAAGCGCACGCTCATACTCGGAAAATGTGGGAGCGATAAGCAGCGCCCTCTTCGGCATAACGGCAAAAACCAACCGATAAATAAGGTCAGCCGCACCATTTCCGCATAAAACAAATTCAGTCGGCACATTTTCTTTTTCGCCTATTTTCGCACAAAGCTCCCTGCACAACGGGTCGGGATAAACCTTGCAGCTGTCCACCGCTCTGTGCAAAGCCTCAATAATACCCTCACTCATTCCCAGAGGATTGATATTTGCCGAAAAATCAAGCTTTATGTTCCTTGAATAAATATCTCCGCCGTGCTCGTATTTATCCATATCAAACGCCTCCTATAAGAGAAGAAACTATCATTCTTACCACACAGGCAATAATAAGCATTAAAAAACTTGAAACATACATCATTCGGTTGACCCTAACTATATCCTCGTTCTCGATCTCTCTGACAGCATCGCCGATGTAAGGTTTTTCGCAAAGCTTGCCGAAATAATAAGCATTACCCGCCAGCCTTACGCCTAAAGCCCCTGCCGCCACAGCCTCTGTCTGAGCCGAGTTGGGACTTGAATGATTACGCCTGTCTCTTTTCCATATCCTGAAAGCACCGTCTCCGTCAAGCCCCAGCAAAAAAGCTGAAATTATCATTAACAGCGCCGTAAAACGTGACGGAAGGAAATTCAGCACATCATCAAGCTTAGCCGCCGTCCTGCCGAAGTTAATGTATTTCTCATTTTTGTAGCCGATCATAGAATCCATAGTGTTAGCCGCCTTGTAGAAAAATCCCAAAGCCGCACCGCCGAATGCCATATAAAACAAAGGGGCAGTAACTCCGTCCGAGGTGTTTTCCGCCACAGTCTCCACCGCCGCACGGATTATGCCGTTCCTGTCAAGGACATTGGTATCCCGTCCCACTATCATAGAAACAGCACACCTCGCCTTTTCGGTATCGTCCTCCTCTATCGCCTTGTAAACCTTCATACTCTCGTCCCGCAAACATTTCGCCGCAATAAGATAATAGCAGAGAATGCTCTCCACAGCTATTCCGAGGACAATGTGTATATTGTAGCATAATAGAAGCAGCAAAGCAGGAATGCCCGCAGATATTATCAGAACCGAAATGCAAAGAAACGTCCCTGCCTTATTTTCATCGCTTATCTTGTTTCTGAAAAATTCCTCAAGCTTTGAAATAAGCGTACCAATAAGCCTGACAGGGTGAGGAAGAGAATAAGGGTCGCCTAAGATACAGTCCAGCAGAAACCCGATAACAAGGGGAATAACAGGCATATTTTCTCCGTCCTTTCTTAAAAATCATATCTCACCGATAATTTGAATTTCCCCGTCCGAAAACTCTGTCAAAAATCCGCAGCCGTTTTTTTTCATATAGTCGTAATATCCCTTTTTCGGCACAGCAAACCGCTCAAGCACCGACATTATCGTTCCCCCGTGAACTACAAAAGCGATTACTTTTCCACAATTCTCCGAGACCGCCTCCAAAAAAGCATTGCAGCATCTGTCGGTAAAATCCTTATGCGCCTCACCATTCGGAAACGCCATAGTCCCGCCGCTGTCTATCCACGCCTGATAATCGGCATTTCCGTTAAGCTCGGCATAGCTCTTACCCTCGAAATCCCCGAAATCACATTCTCTCAGGTCATTGTAAATCCGTATCGGCATATCGGGATAAATGATACCTGCCGTCTGAATACACCTTTTCATCGGACTTGAAATAACAATATCGGCTTTGGGAAAAGCTTTCGCTTCAAGCTCCTTTATCCCCTCCGCGCATAAAGGCTCGTCCGTCCTGCCTATATATGCACCTCTCAGATTGCCGCTTGTCTTTCCGTGCCGAATAAAAATAATCCTTGTCAATTATTGTCACCCGTCTCCTTGATTATCGTGGGAATACCGCATATGACCCGTACGACCCTGCTGCTGTTTCGTGCAAGGAAACAGCAAACCTTTCCCACAGCCTCACGCCATAACCGTTCCGATTTTTCAATCGGTACTATACCGCCGCCTATTTCCGTGGAAATAATCAGGATATCGGGATTTTTTTGGAGTAATCTCTCCGCTTCCAATAAAGGGTCAAGCCCAGCCTCAAGCTGCCTTTTCACAAGAAGCTGAAAATTATTTACAGCAGAATGTTTCCATATTCTGTCAGTACCCTCCGAAGCCCCGTCGCATATGTCCGAAATTCCCAGAGAACGGGCATACTCGGTCTTTCCCTGATATGCTCCGCCGATAATAAGTATCATATCGTCACTCCTTTACAAAGCCAAAACTATCTTTTCGGAAATTACAATGCAAATAAGCGAAGCAAGCTCGCAGATCTGCAAAAAATATCCTGCCAGGTCTCCCGTAATGCCGCCGAAGCGTTTATATGAAAAGCTTCTGTAATATGCAAAAGCCCCGAGACCGCCAATTATACCGCCTGCTCCCGCCACAGGGCTTATAAATATTATAGCTCCGAAACTAAGAATAAGTATGATGATAAGAACCGCTATTGTGACATTTCTATGAGCAGGTCTCGCAAAGCTCTGCAAAGCCCCCTCTTTTTTTGCGCATTTAAATGTAACCGCCGCAAAACCGCTTAGCGCCCTTGACATAACAAAAACAAAGGCAATAACAAGCATAGTCCTAAGATCTCTGACCTCGGCAAAAAAAGCAGTCTCAAGCAGCAGATATACCCCAAGAGATATAGCCGCAAAAGCGCCGATATGAGAGTCGCTCATAATTTCCAAAGCCTTATCCTTCGGGGCATAAGAAGCCTTTGCATCGCAGACATCGCAGAAGCCGTCAAGATGAATCCCCCCAGTTACCGCAATGGGAATAACAGTGCAAACCGCTCCGAAGATCATGTCACCAACTCCCAGCCGGTCGGCAATCGTTCTCCACAGCAGAAGTATTCCGCCTATGACCGCCCCGATAAAAGGGAAAAAGCATAAGGCATATCTTCTGTTCTCCTCTTTCCATTCCATCTGCGGCATAGGTATCCTTGAATACATGGAAAATGCAGATATAAGCGACTTAATTATCATTGCCAAAGGCTTCCTTTCAGCATAACAGGAATACCGTAAACCGCCTCTATCACCCTGTCGGCACGCTCGGAGAGAGCACAGTTTAAGATACCCATATTTTTAATATAATCCATAGTTTCCTTCGGATATTCTATCCCGTCCTCGCCAACGGAATTTGTAACGATAATAACCTCCGAAGCACGCTCCGACAGCTTGCCAATGCCTTTGATAATCTTACGGACAGGCTCTTTTTCCCCTGCAGAAAACATCTCATTTGCCATAAGATTGCAGGCACATTCAAGTAAAACGCCGCACCTGTCGGGAAGGTCGAGTTCGTGAATATCCGTGTATTTTTCCACCGTCTCAAAGCCCTTTCCAAGGCGCATTTCGCGGTGCCGTTCAATTGCGGCATGAGCTTCCTTACAGTACGGCTCCATAGTGGCAATGTAGATTTTTTTTCCATTAAAGCGTGACAGAATATCCTCCGCAATTGAGGATTTGCCGCACTTGCTCCCACCCGTAATAACAGTCAGCATTTAAAGCTCCTTATATTTTTCCATCGGAAGATTATCAAAAAGGTGAGCGGAATCATAGACCGCCATTGCAGCATCAAGCATAGGAAGAAGAAGCACTCCCCCCGTTCCCTCTCCGAGACAAAGCCCTGCAGTTATAGGCGGCTCAAAGCCTAAGTAATCAAGCATTTTCTGTCCTGCAGGCTCCTTTGAAACGTGAGAACAAAGCATATATTCCTTTGATACGGGACAAATGACCGCTGCCAGAGCCGCCGATACCGCCGAGATGAATCCGTCCATTACAATGGGTATTCGGTAGATCGCCCCTCCAAGAAAAAGTCCCGTAATGCCGCCGATATCAAAGCCGCCAACCTTTGAAAGCACATCTATAGGGTCACACGGGTCAGGCCTATTTACCTCAATACTCCTTTTGATAACATTGATTTTTCTCTTTATACCCTCGCTGTCAAGCCCGGCTCCCCTGCCCGTAGTATCTTCGGGCGGAAGACCCAGCAGAACAGACGCAATTGCAGAGGACGTGGTGGTGTTTCCTATACCCATCTCCCCTGTCACAATGATATTATACCCCTTCTCCTTGAGGTCTCTCACCATATCAATTCCCACACAAACAGCCTTCTCAGCCTGCTCACGGGTCATAGCAGCCCCCAC
>JAGAJF010000015.1 GCA_017829005.1 Oscillospiraceae bacterium
GCTGTGATACCTGCAGCGAATTATGACAAGGAAAAGGATGAGGGTGAATATCCCGAAAGCTTTACCATTGAGGGAACGATGTCTGAGGACATTGTGGTAACGGGATGACAGAATATGCTTGCTGATTTCGGAAGGACTTTTCTTATGGGTCTCGGAGTGTCCGAGGACAGATTGAAGATAGTGTTTGACTGATCGTATCAAATAAAAAAGGGGACTGTCTGAAAGTCCCCTTTTTTTATTATTTCGCCTTGTTGGCAGCTCTTTTAATGACCTTGGCATCGGCTTCATTCTTGACCTTGTACTCCGTACGTGAGTAGAAATTGTCATTTGTGTCCCAGAGAACGGGAACGAAGCCGCAGTCTGTCAGCTTATCCAGCACATATTCAAGACATTCCGAGGAGCTTCGTGTGTCGGCATTTCCCGCAAAATTGGAAGCGGGATAGATCGACGTGGTCTCTCCGAGAAAAACGGGAATGTTCTTATCGGAAAACGCACTCTTCAGCTTGCCGCACTGATCGTCTATATAAGCCTTCCAGTCGCTTCCGCCGATCATATTCATCCAGTACATTGAGTTGTCAACATAATGAACGGAGACCATAAGCCTGTCCGATACGGTATCCTCGGGCATTTTGAAGGAGTCCGATGTGGTGTTGTCGATGTTTGTCCAGTAGCCCGAAACAATAAGCACTCTGTCGCCGTTGTTTCCGCCTGTGCCTCTGACTGCACTTACAAAAGCCTGATTGAGCTTGTTTGTCATAATATAGGCAAGGGGCTTTGATACCTCTTTAAGGCTGCCGCTGTCGCTGAACTGGTTTCCGCCCAGATATTCGTTATAGCCTTCAAAAACCACGCTGTAGGGATAGTCCTTGAAGCTGTCTGCAATCTGAGTCCATAGATGAGTGAATATCTCCTCACATTCGGGAACGGTATGCCGCCTGATGATAAACTCATCAAAATGATGAATGTTTATTACAACGTACAGGTCGTCATTGACGCAGTAATCAACTATCTCCTTGACCCTTGCCATATAGTTGGGGTCGATGTCCCATTTGCCGTCATTCTTCATCATGTTGCCCCAGAAAACGGGAATGCGGACAGTGTTGAAGCCTGCGTTCTTGATACCGTCAATGACCTCCTGCGTGGTTATTTCGGCGCCCCAGCAGGTTTCATAATCGGTGGGGGTGTTGTTTCCAACAACGGGTATCCATTCATAGGTGATCTTTTCGCAGCCCGAAGCATTGTATGCCTCCATAGTGTTTCCGAGATTAAGACCTATGCCCATATCCTTAGCCACTTCTGCGGCAGTGGGTGAGACGTCTGCTCCCGCTCCTATGTCATCGCCTGCAGAGCAGCCTCCTGCCGAAGCTGAGAGCATTACGGACATTATGACAGCGGTAAGCTTTTTTATAAACATCAGCATTTGTCATATACCTCCGATGTGAAATTATCAGCTCTGATTTTCCTTTTCGATCATATTGTCGCCGCAGTACATTTTTCTGAGCTTGGGCTTTTCTATTTTGCCCGTGGCGTTTCGGGGAACGGGGGCGAAGATTATCTTCTTGGGACGCTTGTATCTTGGCATACCGAGACAGAACTCGTTTATCTCCTCCTCGGTACATTCTGCGCCGTCTTTAAGCTCCACGATCGCCGCCGCTATCTCGCCCAGGCGCTTGTCGGGAAGTCCTATGACAGCAACGTCCTTTATCTTGTCGAACCTGCTCATAAAATTCTCTATCTCAACGGGGTAGAGGTTTTCGCCGCCGCTTATTACCACGTCCTTTTTGCGGTCAACAAGGAAGTAGAAGCCGTCCTCGTCCTGCCTTGCCATATCGCCTGTCCACAGCCAGCCGTCGTGAAGCACTTCTGCGGTCGCCTGGGGGTTATTGTAGTAGCATTTCATAACGCCGGGGCCTTTGACCGCAAGCTCGCCAACCTCGCCCTGCTTGACCTCATTGCCCTGCTCGTCGATTATCTTTACCTGCCAGCCGTAGCCGGGAATGCCGATGGCTCCCACCTTATGTATATTCTCAATTCCCAGATGAACACAGCCGGGTCCTATTGACTCGCTGAGACCGTAATTCGTGTCATACTGATGATTGGGGAAATAGTGCTTCCAGCGGTTGATAAGGCTCTGAGGAACGGGCTGTGCGCCTATGTGCATAAGTCTCCATTGTGAAAGCTCGTAGTCTGCGGGGTTTACCTTGCCCGTATCAATTGCCTCAAGAATATCCAAAGCCCAGGGCACAAGGAGCCACACAATGGTGCATTTCTCCTTTGAAACGGTATCGAGAATTGTCTCGGGGCTTACTCCCTTTAGTAAAACTGCCTTGCTGCCCGAAATAAGGCTGCCGAACCAGTGCATTTTCGCACCCGTATGATAGAGAGGGGGTATGCAGAGAAATACATCGTCCTTTGTCTGATGATGGTGCTGCTGCTCCACTATGCAGGAGTGCATAAGGCTGCGGTGGGTGTGGAGTATTGCCTTGGGAAAGCCTGTAGTTCCCGAGGAGAAGTATATCGCTGCGTCATCGTCGTCGGAGAGGGTAATTCCCGGGGAAACGCTGGCACAGTTTGAGGTGAGCTTGTCATAATCCTCGGCAAAGGAGGGGCAGTCGCCGCCTACATAGAAAAGTATGCGGTTTTTGCTGATGTCCTCGGCAATTGTCTCCACCCTGCCGATAAACTCGGGACCGAACACAAGAACGTCTGCTTCCGCAAGGTCGAGACAGTATTTTATCTCCTCGGAGCTGTAGCGGAAATTCATAGGAACGGCAAGTGCGCCTATTTTCAGTATGCCGAAGTAAATTGGCAGCCACTCAAGGCAGTTCATAAGGAGTATCGCCACCTTGTCGCCCTTTTTCACTCCACGGCTCAGAAGCAGCTGGGCAAAGCGGTTTGCCTTTTCGTTGAACACGTGCCAGGTTATCTCACGGCGGTAGGAGAGGTCGGAGGTGGGCTGGATAAGGTCAAAGTCCTTCCACAGCATACGCCTTGTTTCCTGTATCTGAGGATTTATTTCCACGAGGCAAACGTCATTGCCGTATTTGCGTGCGTTTTCTTCAAGAAGTTCTGTAATGGGCATTATGTTTTTCCACCTTTCGGGATTTTTATGCTTTAAATTTTCTGCGCTTTAAAACCCTGCATTGCAATAGGTCAATACTCCTTATATTGTAATATTTTTTTTCGCTAATTACAAGCCTTTTTTACAGTTTTATGCTTAATATACAATAATTTTATGAATTTATTAGCGGAAATAACATATTTTTTGCCGCCTTTTTAAGACTTTTATCGGAATTTGCCAAAGTAAAGCGGCAAATTTGATTATATTGTCTAATTGACAAAATATCCTATTTCTGATATAATTAGGTGGAATTTATTGCTTTAACGCTTATCTGCTTTTATTTAATATAGCGATAAACGAACAAAGGCGTGAAAGGACGGTCAATTTCAAGTGTTATACGTTATTCTGGTGGTATACCTTGCCGTAATGATAGGCATTGGCGTTTACTGCCACAAAAAGACTTCTTCTGTTTCCGACTTCGTTCTCGGAGGCAGAAATGTGGGCGGCTGGATAACCGCTTTCGCATACGGCACATCTTACTTTTCAGCAGTTGTTTTCATCGGATATGCGGGTCAGTTCGGCTGGAGCTACGGCGTTTCGGCGGCGTGGATAGGCATAGGAAATGCTGTTATCGGCTCAATGCTCGCATGGATGATACTGGGCAGACGCACACGTATCATGACAAAGCAGATGTGCGCTTCCACAATGCCCGAATATTTTGAGAAGAGGTATAATTCAAAGGGTCTCAAGGTGGTTTCGGCTGTTATTGTTTTCCTCTTCCTTATCCCTTACACAGCTTCGGTTTACAACGGTCTTTCAAGGCTTTTCGGTATGGCGTTCAACATTCCCTATTCTGCCTGCATTATCGGTATGGCGGTGCTTACGGCGGTTTACGTTATTCTCGGCGGCTACAAGGCTACGGCTATCAACGACTTTATTCAGGGCATCATTATGCTGGGCGGCATTTCCGCAGTTGTGTTCTGCGTTATTTCCAAAAAGGGCGGCTTGTCCTCTGCTCTCGGGCAGCTTGGTGCGATTTCCGATACGGGAGTTCCAGAAAACACTCTTAACTCCCTTTTCGGTCCAGATCCCATAAATCTTATCGGCGTTGTTATCCTCACATCTCTGGGAACCTGGGGTCTGCCTCAGATGGTGCAGAAGTTCTACGCTATCAAGGACGATCAGGCTATCAAGAGAGGAACCATAATCTCCACCATTTTTGCTGTAGTGGTCGCAGGCGGCTCTTATCTGATGGGCGGCTTCGGAAGGCTTTACGGCTCTGCCGATGAGGCTGTGGCTGCCGAGACGGGCAGGGTATTTATTGAAAAGGGTGCAAACGGCAAGCTCAAGTTTGACTCCATCGTTCCCGCAATGCTCCACGATGCGCTCCCCGAGATACTTATCGGCATCGTTGTGGTGCTGGTGCTTTCGGCTTCCATGTCCACACTTTCTTCTCTTGTTCTCACATCAAGCTCCACACTCACCATTGACCTTATCAAGCCTGCGGTAAAGGGCGGTATGGACGACAAGAAGCAGGTGCTTACAATGCGCATACTTATTGCTGCTTTCCTCATTCTCTCCGTTGTTATCGCTCTAAACCCCAACACCTACATAAGCACCCTGATGTCTATCTCCTGGGGCGCACTTGCAGGCGCATTCCTTGCTCCTTTTATGTACGGTCTTTTCTCAAAGAAGATAACCAAGGCGGCGGTTTGGACAAGCTTTGTTACGGGCGTGGGCATTACCGTTATCCATATGTTTATTTTCAGTCTGGGATTTTTCCCCGAGGCTACAAAGGCTGCGGCTTCCCTCAAGCTCAATATGGCTTCGCCTATCAATGCAGGCGCTATTGCTATGATAGTGGGTCTTATCGTTGTTCCGCTTGTAAGCTCCTTTACAAAGGTGAAGGATACGGAATATGTGGACAGGCTTTTTGAGGAATGCGGAAAAGAGTTAAATGTCAAGTAATTAAAGTGATATTCTTAATATGAAAAAAACCTTCTCCCGTTTGGTCGGGGGAAGGCTTTTTTGCAATATGTTGGAGTATGCACAAATTTGTTTTTAAAGAATAAAGAATAAATTATAAAGGCTGCGGCTTGTCAGCTTCTGGGTCTTGCTCCCGGATTGCCCCGTCTGCCGCCCTTGCCTCGGGTGTTTGCTCCTCGGCGGGAATTGTTCTGACGGCGGGGGTTTCTGTCGTCCTCGAAGCGCTCGTTTCGTCCCTCGTAGGGCTTGACGGTTATTTTCTGTCCGTTTATCTTGGTGCCTGCCATTGAGTCAAGGATATGCTCCTTGTCGGCTTCGGGCACTTCTACGGTGGTGAAGCGGTCAAAGATATCTATCTTGCCGAAGCTCTTTCCGGGCATTCCCGTTGCGTCTACAAGCGCACCGAGAACGAAATTGGGGGCAAGTCGGTTAGCTCTGCCTGCGGATATTTCAAGCTTCACCGTTTTTGCTCTGCCCTTTCCGCTTTTTACAGATGTGTCTCTGGGGGCGGTGAAGGCGATATCGGGGATATTTCTTGTCTCGGCGGACAGCTTCATTCCCAGCAGTGCAGCGGCAATTTCTTCGGCGGAGAGCTCGTTTTCACGCATAAGCTTTGTGACTTCGGAAATGTATTTATCGTATTTTCCGCTTTCGCAGCAGGAGATTATCTTCTCGCTTACGTGCTCCGATTTGCGCTTTACGATCTCTTCCTTTGTGGGAAGGTCGGCTCGGACGATATCCGTTTTTATGAATTTGGAAATGTCTCTCAGCTCATAGAACTGCTTCCTGCCGCTGATTATGGTATAGGCGGCGCCGCTTTTGCCTGCTCTGCCCGTTCTGCCGATACGGTGGATATAATATTCGTTGTCCTGGGGGAGGTCGTAGTTGAATACTGCATCTACATCGTCAACATCTATTCCTCTTGCGGCTACATCGGTGGCTATAAGGACATTTATTGCTCCCGATTTGAAGGCATTCAGCACCTGTGTGCGGCTCTGCTGCTTCATATCTCCGTGAAGTCCCGAGGCTTTGAAGCCCTTTGACACGAGAGCGTCGGTGAGCTCGTCAACCATTTTCTTGGTGTTGCAGAACACCATTGACAGGCGGGGCTCATAGGCGATAAGCAGCATTCTCAGGGCATCGGTCTTTCTGCCCATTGGCACTTCAAAATATTTCTGCTCTATGCTCTCAACGGTGCGTGCTTTGCTCTCTACCTTTATTACTACAGGGTCGGTCTGATACTGCTTTGTTATTGCCATTATTGGAGGGGGCATTGTGGCGGAGAAAAGCACAGTCTGACGCTCCTCGGGGACGTACTGCAGGATCGTTTCGATATCCTCACGGAAGCCCATATTGAGCATTTCGTCTGCCTCGTCAAGTATCATAAGGCGGAGATTTTCAAGGCGGAGGGTCTTTCTGCCGATATGGTCCATTACTCTTCCGGGAGTGCCCACAACGATATTTGCACCACGCTTTAATTCGCCAATCTGTCTGTCCATTGCTGCGCCGCCGTAGACTGCACAGGGACGCACCCAGGGCATATATGCGGCAAATTTCTTTATCTCGTCGCACGCCTGCATCGCAAGCTCTCTGGTGGGGCAGAGGACAAGCGCCTGAACGCCTTTGTTGCCCTTTTCAATGCTTGCTATGGCGGGTATGCCGAAGGCGGCGGTTTTTCCTGTTCCTGTGTTGGATTTTCCTACCAAGTCTCTTCCCTCAAGCATTACAGGAATGGCTTTTGACTGTATTTCGGTGGCTTCCGTGAAGCCCATTTCGGTGACTGCCCGTACTATTTCTTCGGGAAGGTCAAGTTCTGTAAAAAGCATTAAATTATCCTTTCATTATAACGGTAATGTTTTGATTTATCATACTAAAATATTATTATAGCATAGATGATTATGCGATGTCAACAAAGAATAAGGCGGCAAATTGTTAATTTTGTAAAAATATAGTAGGAATATTTTTAGGCTACAATTGAAATGCGGTAGCTCTGTGGGTTTCGGGGCAGATGTAAATAAAATGTTAATTAAACCGATTTGTCCTTGAAAACACTATATATTGTGGTATAATTAAATAGTCGGCACTAAATATTGTGACGGCGTATATTGCTGTTTGGGAGAGATTTAAATGAACATTAACGTTACGGGCGGAGAAATTTCCAATGAGGAGCTTGAGGCTTACATCAGGCACGGCGAGGAGAATTACCCCGGGAAAAAGATCGTGGGCATTGATATTGCTCTTGACGGCGATTTTGTTGATCTGAATTATTATTTTGAAAGCGTTCCCTTTGACCGCATAAGAAGAATTACGGGCTATCTTGTGGGCACTCTTGACCGCTTCAACGACGCCAAGCGTGCTGAGGTCATGGACAGGGTAAAGCACGGCAGCTGCTGATTTTTGATATATGGTTTTTAAGAGCTGATGTTTTATGCATCGGCTCTTTTATTTTTGGAATATATGTGCTGAATATACAATTCGGACTGCTTGATTTTGGTTATTAAGATGAATTTGCATATAAATGATACTTTTGTGCTGAAATTGTATTGACAAATTGAGACAAATGTGCTATAATATGGTTACAGTTTTAATGAATAACGGTATATTTTTAGCACTCTTATTTTGCAAGTGTTAGCACTCCTGCAACAAGACTGCTAAATTTCACCTTTTTTTCACAATATGGATATTGTATTATCATAATAGGGGGGTATTATAATACTCGTAAACGGGAGATACCGAGATGAAGCGGTACAGATACCCCGTTTAAGCAAGCAATTCACGAAGCAGCTTCTTTTAGAAGCATACTTCCTATATTTTGAAAGAAGGTAATTTTATGTACGGTTTAACTCCCTTTGAAAAAGCTTTTGGTATCTTCGATCCCTTTGCAGACTTCGAAAGCGGATTTGTAAAGGACGGTCAGAGGTTCACCGCCTGCCGCACCGATATCCGTGAGGACGATGACAAGTTCGTTATGGAGTCCGAGCTTCCCGGCTTTGACAAGAAGGATATCTCCATTGATATCTCCGGTTCAAGCCTTACCCTGAAAGCCGAACATTCCGAAAATTCGGACGAGAAAGATAAAAACGGCAAATATATCCGCCGCGAGCGCACCTACGGTTCGTATCAGAGAAGCTTCGACATTTCGGGCATTGACGCCGACCGCATAAGCGCCGATTACAAGAACGGTATCCTTATTATGACGCTGCCCAAGAAGAAGCCCGATGTTCCCGTTTCACGGAGACTGGAAATTCAGTAATGCGTATCACGGTTGTGAGGAGAACTTCTCCAGGACAAGTTAATAACAGGCGGAGCGCAAGACCTCCGCATAATCGGAAAGAGGGTAATTTTATGTATGGTTTAACTCCTTTTGAAAAAGCTTTTGGCGTTTTTGATCCTTTTGCAGACATGGGCAGCGGATTTGTTAAGGACGGCAAGCAGTTTACTGCCTGCCGCACCGATATCCGTGAGGAGGACGACAGGTACATTATGGAGTCCGAGCTTCCCGGCTTTGACAAGAAGGATATCTCCATTGATATCTCGGGTTCAAGCCTTACCCTGAAAGCCGAACATTCCGAAAATTCGGACGAGAAGGACAAAAACGGCAAATACATCCGCCGCGAGCGCACCTACGGCTCATATCAGAGAAGCTTCGACATTTCGGGCATTGACGCCGACCGCATTAGCGCCGATTACAAGAACGGTATTCTTATTATGGTACTTCCCAAGAAGAAGCCCGATGTTCCCGTTTCACGGAGACTGGAAATTCAGTAATGTGTTTACGGGAGGGGATATCCTCTCCCGGTACATAAAAATATTATCGGAAAGACGTTCGGCTCGGTCGGATAATTTCCTGCACGGCTAAGTCGGACGGCTTTCTGTTTACATATATAATATATTTTGCCTTTAAGTTCCAATATAAATTGTGCATTGTGATGAAAATGCAGGGATTTACGCAAAAATACTTGATTTTTTTAGCGAACGTGGTAAAATATTATTAGCACTCAATAAATAAGAGTGCTAACACATCAAGCGTTTGACTGCTAAAACTATTTGGCGGTTATTTATAGGAAGGAGTTTTTTAGTTATGAAAATCAAGCCACTTGCAGACAGAGTTGTTATTAAGATGACAGAGGCTGAGGAGACCACCAAGAGCGGTATCATTCTCACAGGCAATGCTAAGGAAAAGCCCCAGATCGCTGAGATCGTTGAGGTTGGCCCCGGCGGTATGGTTGACGGCTGTGAAGTAAAGATGGAGCTTAAAGTCGGTCAGAAGGTCCTCGCTTCCAAGTATGCGGGCACTGAGGTAAAGCTTGACGGCGTTGAGTACACTATTCTCCGTCAGTCCGACATTCTCGCAGTTGTTGAATAAGGAAATAATCTAATTTTTTTGGAGGTACATTACAATGGCTAAGGATATTATTTACGGCGAAGACGCCCGCAAGTCTTTACAGGCAGGCATTGACAAGCTTGCTGATACAGTTAAGATCACTCTCGGTCCCAAGGGCAGAAACGTTGTTCTTGACAGAAAGTTCGGCGCTCCTCTTATCACCAACGACGGCGTTACAATTGCCAAGGAAATTGAGCTTGACGACACTTTCGAGAATATGGGCGCTCAGCTCGTTAAGGAAGTTGCCACAAAGACAAATGACGCTGCAGGTGACGGTACAACTACCGCTACTCTTCTCGCTCAGGCTCTTATCAGAGAGGGTATGAAGAACATTGCTGCAGGCGCTAATCCTATGATCGTTAAGAAGGGTATGGCTAAGGCTGTTGACGCTGCTGTTGATGCTATCAAGGCTAATTCCAAGGACATTGAAGGCTCTGCCGATATCGAGAGAGTTGCTACCGTTTCTTCCGCTGACGAGAAGGTGGGCAAGCTCATTGCAGAGGCTATGGAGAAGGTCACTGCCGACGGCGTTATCACCATTGAGGAGTCCAAGACTGCCGAGACTTACTCTGAGGTTGTTGAGGGTATGCAGTTCGACAGAGGCTACATCACTCCTTATATGGTTACAGATACCGATAAGATGGAAGCTGTTATCGACGACGCTTACATTCTTATCACAGACAAGAAGATCTCTTCTATTCAGGAACTTCTTCCCCTCCTTGAGCAGATAGTTCAGAGCGGCAAGAAGCTGATAATCATTGCTGAGGATATCGAGGGCGAGGCTCTCTCCACTCTTATCGTCAACAAGCTGAGAGGTACATTCACCTGTGTTGCTGTCAAGGCTCCCGGCTTCGGCGACAGAAGAAAGGAAATGCTCCAGGATATCGCTATACTCACAGGCGGTCAGGTAATTTCCGAGGAAATTGGTCTTGAGCTCAAGGATACTCAGGTTTCTCAGTTGGGCCGTGCTAAGCAGGTAAAGGTTACAAAGGAAAACACCATCATCGTTGACGGTCAGGGCGACAAGTCCCAGATCAAGGACAGAATTAACCAGATAAAGGCTCAGATCGAGGTTACTACTTCCGATTTCGACAAGGAAAAGCTCCAGGAGAGACTTGCTAAGCTTTCCGGCGGTGTTGCTGTTATCAAGGTCGGCGCTGCTACAGAGGTTGAGATGAAGGAGAAGAAGCTCCGCATCGAGGACGCTCTTGCTGCTACTAAGGCTGCTGTTGAAGAGGGTATCGTTGCAGGCGGCGGAACTGCTCTTATCAATGCTATGCCTGCTGTTGCTAAGCTCACAGCTTCACTTTCGGGCGATGAAAAGACAGGCGCTCAGATCGTTCTCAAGGCTCTTGAGGAACCCGTTCGCCAGATCGCTGCAAATGCAGGTCTTGAAGGCTCTGTTATCATTGACAAGATCGTTCGCTCCAGAAAGGTTGGCTATGGCTTCGACGCTTACAACGAGAATTATGTTGATATGATCCCTGCAGGTATCGTTGATCCTACCAAGGTTACACGCTCTGCTCTTCAGAACGCTGCTTCCGTTGCTGCTATGGTTCTTACCACCGAGTCTCTTGTTGCCGATATCAAGGAGGAGACTCCTGCCGGCGGCGCAGGCGCAGGTATGGGCGGCGGCATGGGCGGTATGTACTAATACCAAAACGCTTGAATATAAATGTTTTTCGCCGTACGGGATTGCTCCTGTACGGCGATTTTGTGTTTATTTTGGGGTGATGGGGGAAATAAATTTATTATTTAATATTTATTCTTTAAAATAGAGACCGGTTTATAGCATTTAAAGAA
>JAGAJF010000016.1 GCA_017829005.1 Oscillospiraceae bacterium
CCACGCCGCAGACGCGACAGCTCTTTTATCTCATCGGGAAATGGATCTACCTCATCGACGCGGTAGACGATTACGATAAGGATAAGAAGAAAAACTGTTTCAACGTATTTGAACGCGCCTATCATGAACCCATAGGACCAAAGAAGATGTTCGACCTGCTCATAGTATGCCCCTGCACGGGAAATACCCTTGCAAAGCTGGCGGCAGGGATAACAGACACCCCTGTAACAATGGCGGTAAAGTCCCATCTGCGAAACGGCAGACCCGTACTCATAGCCGTTTCCACCAACGACGCACTATCCGCCTCCGCAAAGAACATCGGAACACTTCTGAACACAAAGAACATATACTTTGTCCCTTTCAGGCAGGATGATTTCATAAAAAAGCCCCGATCTGCTGTGGCGGATTTTTCGCAGATACCCGCCGCCTCCGAAGCAGCTCTCGAGGGCAGACAAATCCAGCCAATACTTGCATAAACAGCTTCGGGCTGCCGCAGAGACTATTGCGGCAGCCCGAATTATTTTATCAGCTCTCCATAGAATTTTTGATGTAATTATATGCACAATGGTAAGCGTATTCCCTTGTTACATAAGCGTTCGGATAGAATTTTCCGTCCTTTCCGCAATTTATTGCACCCATTCCGTATGCAAGTGCGGCATAGCCCAGATCCTTGTCCTTTGCGCTCACGTCCGTAAATGGAGACTTGAAAATTGAGGTGTATTTAGCGCAGTTATCCACCCTTGCGGCTCTTGTGAATGCCTTAGCAAGGGTCATTCTTGTAAAGTATGCTCCGCCTTCGGGTGCTGCACTTTCCCCAGTCTTTCCCTCTGCAATGACTTCTTCAACAGTTCCATCTTCAAGGGGCATAGGCTCATATCCGTAGCCTGTGATGATGTCAAGAAGTCTTTCAAATTCGCCGTATGTCATTTTTTCTGTCGGTTTAAATTCCTTGCCCTCGTAAAGCCTTACGTTATGCTCGTAAAGTGCCTCAATTTCTTTCTTATAGGGAGATTTGGAAATATCCGTATAAGGGCAGTTTTCGGGCTGTTCTTCTTTCTTTGTAACAGGCTCACCGTTATAATCGCAAAGCTTGCCCGTTACGCCGTTTAATGTCCAGTTGTCCATAGAATACTGCAGATATGTATGAGGCTTTGACTCAAGGTCAACAAATCCGTTGTATCTGAGGGTCATATCCTGCTGCTCGCAGAGGAGCTTGAGGGCAGTTTCCTTGTTGATTATAAGTCCGTCACCGAAATCCACATCTCTGTCATGGCTGCAGTTTACAGATGTGACCTTGCCTGCGGAATTTACCGTAATGTTAATATTATTGTTTGATACCTGAATGTTATTTACATAGCGGTTATATTTCATATTTCTGCTTGTCTGCTTGTACTTTGCACCGCTTGAAACGGGAGCAGTATTATCCGTATCAGCCTTGTACTCGCCCGAGATATCACCGAAATAATATTTCAGAACGCTGTTTGCAAGGGTATTTGCCTTTTTCACATTAAGCTCCGTCTTGCTTTCCTTCTCGTTATAGTCATAAGCATAAAAGCTCATTATCTTTCCCGATTTTGCGTCGGCGGTGATGTTCACGCTTCTGTTGTCCGTCTTGTTGTTTATGACCATATTGCAGGAAATGGCATAACCGCACTCAGCGCCCTCATTTCTGCTGATGTTGAAATTCTGCACCATATATTTGTCGGTAACGCCCATATATTTGTCCTTGACCGCAAGCGCCTTGAACTGCTCGGAGGTGAGCATAGTGCTGAGGTCGGCGGCTGCAGCAAGCTCCTCCTCGGTAAAGTTCACGCCTGTTGCGGGGATCGCTGTCTCCACAGCCAAATCCTCTTCACATTCGACCTCTTCAATTACACCTCCCTCACCGCTCATAGAAGTACCGTGATCGTATTTGTCTGTATCCATAAACTTATTATAATCATCGTCCATAGAAGAATGCTTGCCCGTCAGAGCGTCATAAACATAGCTGCTCTGCGGTCCGTAAACGATACAGGTTTTTTTCTTTCCCGTTGTGGTATCCTTGTAGATGTGATACCAAGGCTTTATAGTTACCTCGCCGCAGTAAATTTCCTTTATCTCATCCTGGGAAAGAGCGTCCGCAGCTGAAACAAATTCAGCGTCCTGCCACCAGCTGCCGTTATATGATATGATCTCTCCCGTAAGCTTGTCAACAGTTACCCATACGCTGTTGTTTGCCACAGGTATACCGCCGAAGCTTCTCTTGAACTGCACCGAAACATTGCTTGAGTTAATGCTGAGGCTTACGCCGGATTTTGTTAGAAATCCCTTCATAGAGGGATTTACACTGTACACCCAGCTCAGAGCCTTGTTCACAAAATAAGAGGGCTTCTGAGAGGATATGGCAGGCTTTCCGCTGTAGTCATAAGGCGCATAATAGCTTGTAATGATACCGCCCTCCACATCTGCGGAATAGGACTTGTTTCCCGACGGCTCTGTCCAGGAAAAGAAGTAGGTCTTCATACCCCGATCTTCACCTGTGCTGTAGGAAAAATTGCTGTATTCCTCGGGAATGTCTATCCTTGATTTAACAAGAGCCAGAGCGTTTTTCATCTGTTCCTCCTCGGAAGCTTTGTTATTGCTGTTATCGGCGGTCTGTGACTGAGACGAGGCGGTCTCACTCTCCGCAAATGCGGTAAAGGTTACTGACGGGATAGCTCCTGCGGCGATTATTACAGCCATAAGTGCGGCGATTTTTCTTTTCATTTTTTTCATCGTTCCTTTCAGAATATTTTTGTGCTGAATTACGCTTTTAATATAGAAACAATTGACTAATGGAAAATATTTCATACAAGAATCATTTTTGTGATATTTTACAAATACAAACAATATTTTAGTAACTATTGTACAACAAATTTAAGCTATTATAGCACAAAAGCCCGTCATTACAGCTTGTAAAGACGGGCGATAATATTTATCTGTGCAGTATATGCCTGATATAAGCAAAGGTGTAGTCCTCTCCCTCCT
The DNA here is from genome assembly GCA_017829005.1 of Oscillospiraceae bacterium. GTDB lineage: Bacteria > Bacillota > Clostridia > Oscillospirales > Ruminococcaceae > Huintestinicola. The sequence continues at coordinate 3,007 of JAGAJF010000016.1, forward strand.
CGGCAAGCATAGTGAGGAGCATTTCAAGCAGCTTTGCAGTGTCGGGGTGGATAAGCCTTACCGCTGTGCCTTTGTGAAAATATTCCAAAGGAGAAGCGTCGGTGTAGTTTTTGCCCATATACACCTTGCTTGCCGCCGCACGGTCGCAGAACATCTCAGCCACGTAGATAAGAGGCATTTTCACGCCTTCCATTTTCTTTGTCTTGGGGTTATAGTCTGTCCAGTATTCGAAGTGGTGCTTGTTCCTGCCCTTGTGGTGCATCCAGGCAGTGCTGTAGCCCTTTTTCTCACGCTCTGCCTCGTTGGGGCTGCGTGTTCCCTGATACATCTTGCAGCTTATCCAGAATTCGGTGGGGCTGAACTTTGAAAGGTCGTGAGTAAGCCCCTGCCAGTAAAGACCTGCCTTGAAGCAGTTTATCCTTACCTGCCTGCGGTGGGTGCCGACTGTTTTCATATGCCTATAAATATTTATGAGCATTTTTATATCAGCCATTTTATACACGTCCTTTCAGTAGTTCGGAATATTAAAGGGTAAGCTGGTCGGGGTCGGTGATGTCCTTTGCAAGACAGCCTGCCGCAGGGATAGACTTCATAACATACTTGGTCATTTCGGGCAGCTTTTCCTCGGGAACGATATAGGCATTTTCCACCAATGCCCCCGCTTTAAGAGTCATACACTGAACGCCGATGGTGTCACGGGTGGTCTTTGGCAGCACCAGAGCGGTATTGAAGATAACAGCACGTCCCTTTGTGGAGGTGAGCATAATGTCCGCATTGTCCGCAATGAAGAACATACGCACAAGCCTTGACTTGTCCGAGAATGCCTTGGTAAGCTTTTTGCGGTTGGTTTTTGTCTCAAATACGTTCAGAGGAACCTTTGCCGCCTTGCCGTTTTCAAACACAAGGAACATAAATCCCGAATAATCGGTGGTGGGTATCATAGATAACACATTCTCGTCGGGGTCGAAGCCCAGCTTGACGGGGATATAATCACCCATTGCCGAAGCCTTTGTTTCGGAAAATTCCGAAGCTCTGCTCTTGTAGACCTGACATTTATCCGTAAAGAAAAGCAGCTCAGTGCGGTTTGTAGCCTCAAAGGAAGCCTCCATAACATCGCCGTCCTTGAGCTTATGTTCATTTGACATTCTGAGAGACTGAGGAGTGATCTTCTTGAAATATCCCCCTCGGCTTATGAACAGGTTAACGGGATAATCGGGCACCTCCTCTTCTATATCCACATCATCATTTTCATCGGGATAGCAGAACTGGGTGCGTCTGGGCTGACCGTATTTCTTGATGACCTCTTTCAGCTCGGAGATGATGATGTCAAGTATCTTTTTGTCGCTGCCAAGAATTTCCTCCATCTCGGCAATGTCCTTCTGGAGCTGATCTGTCTCGGCAAGACGGCTAAGGATATATTCCTTGTTGAGATGACGAAGCTTTATCTCGGCAACGTATTCTGCCTGAGTTTCGTCAATGCCGAAGCCTATCATCAGGTTGGGAACAACCTCGCTGTCGTCCTCGGTCTCCCTGACTATCTTTATCGCCTTGTCAATGTCAAGAAGTATCTTTTTAAGACCCAGTAGCAGATGAAGCTTTTCCTTTTTCTTGCTCAGCTCAAAGTAAACTCTCCGCTTAACGCAGTCCTTTCGGAAGGCTGTCCATTCGGTGAGTATCTCGTAAACGCCCATTACCTTGGGGTAGCCGCCCACAAGGATATTGAAGTTGCATGAGTAGGTGTCCTGCAAGGGAGTAAGCTTGTAAAGCCGTTTCATAAGCACATCGGGGTCGGTGCCCTTTTTGATGTCGATGGCTATTTTAAGACCGTTAAGGTCGGACTCGTCACGGATATAGGATATCTCCCTTACCTTGCCGGTTTTTGCAAGCTCCACTATCTTGTCCTTTATCTGCTCGATGGTGGTGGTGGGAGGTATCTCGGTTATCTCAATGCAGTGGGCGTCCGGGTCATAGCTGTACTTTGAGCGAATTTTTACGCTGCCCCGTCCCGTGCGGTAAATCTTCTCAAGCTCCGCCTCGTCATATATCATCTCGCCGCCCCCGGGGAAATCGGGACCTTTCAGAACGGAGAAAAGGTTATAGTCGGGATTTTTGATAAGTCCTATTGTTGCCTCGCATATCTCCGTCAGATTGAAGGAGCATACTGCGCTCGCCATTGAGACTGCAATTCCCACATTTGAATTTACAAGGATAGAGGGGAAGGTCGCAGGCAGAAGTGTAGGCTCAACGGTTTCATTGTCGTAGTTTGGAACGAAATCCACCGTATCCTTGTCGATATCACGGAAAAGCTCGGCGCATATGGGAGCAAGCTTTGCCTCGGTGTATCGGGGAGCCGCATATGCCATATCCCTCGAATACGCCTTGCCGAAGTTGCCCTTGCTGTCGATATATGGGTGCAGAAGCGCCTCGTTTCCCCTTGCCATACGCACCATCGTCTCGTAAATGGCAGCGTCGCCGTGAGGATTGAGCTTCATTGTCTGACCCACGATATTTGCGGATTTTGTCTTGTTGCCCGTAAGCAGACCCATTTTGTACATGGTGTAGAGAAGCTTTCGGTGAGAGGGCTTGAAGCCGTCTATCTCGGGAAGGGCTCTTGAAACGATAACGCTCATTGCATAGGGCATATAATTCTTTTCAAGAGTGTCGGTTATCTTCTCCTCCACCACCACTCCGCTGCCTGCGATATAAGCATTCTGAGCGGGAGCAGGCTTTGTGCTTTTGGGTTCTTTCTTTTTTGCCATTTGTCAGACTCCTTATTCTTCGGCAGCCTCCGCCTGAGCCGCCTTTATCATTATTGCACATTCAAGTCTCTTTTTCTCAATCTCGCAGGAAAGCTTGTGAGCGGTAAGGATATTGCCTGTGTAGATGAAATTATTGGCATTGCAGCCGCCGCTGCAGTAGAACTTAGCCCAGCACCTGCGGCAGTCCTCCTTGTTGTAGATATGAGCCGCAGCGAAATCCTTCTTGATATCCGAATTGAACTCCCCCGAATGGATATTTCCCATAAGATATTCGGGAATGCCCACAAACTGATGACAGGGATAAATGTCGCCGTCCGATGTAATTGCAACATACTCATTTCCCGAGCCGCAGCCTCTCAGACGCTTTATAGCGCAGGGACCCTGATCGAGATCCAGCATAAAGTGGAAGAAATTGAAATGCTTGCCCTTTTTCTCGTTAACGAGCATAAGCTGAGCCAGTCTCTCGTACTCGGAGAATACCGCAGGAAGATCTCTCTCGGTGATGGCGTATTTCTCATCATGGTCGCATACAACAGGCTCAACGGATATCTGGTCAAAGCCTAAGTCATAAAGATGAAAAACATCGCTGGCAAAGTCAAGATTATATTTTGTGAAGGTTCCTCTTACATAGTAATTTTCATAGTTTCTCTTCTCCGCAAGCTCCTTGTATCTGGGGATAATGCGGTCATAGCAGCCCGAGCCGTCCACACGCTTTCTCACACGGTCGTTAACGTCCTTTCTGCCGTCAATTGACAGTACCACATTGGACATTTCCTTATTGATAAAGTCCATCTTCTCCTCGTCAAGAAGCAGACCGTTGGTGGTGACGGTGAAACGGAAATGCTTGTGATACTCTGCTTCCTTTGAACGTCCGTATTCCACAAGCTTTTTAACAACGTCCCAGTTCATAAGAGGCTCGCCGCCAAAGAAATCCACCTCGAGATTTTCCCTGTCTCCCGAATTTTCAAGGAGGAAATCAAGAGCCTTTTTGCCCGTCTCAAAGCTCATTACCTTTCTTCCCATAGCATAATCGCCCTGGGAAGCAAAACAGTATTCGCAGCGAAGGTTGCAGTCCATTGTTACAAGCAGGCACATTGCCTTTATGGGTGAAGCAACGGAATATTTTGCAAATTTCTCGTAATCGTCCTCGGAGAAAAGTATTTTATCGTTATAAAGCTCCTTGACTTCCTCATAGCAGGAGATAATTTCCTCTCTGTTGTAAAATCTTGACAGCTTTTCAATAACATTTTCTGGACATTCATCTGCAAAGGGAGGGGCGATGTTGTCAAGCATATCATAGGTAAGCTCGTCCACGATGTGAACGCCGCCGCTGTGTACGTCAAGCACAATATTATATCCGTTAAGCTTATATTTATGTATCATTTTTTATAATCCTTTCCAAATATAAGTCAGAGGATAGAGGTTAGAATAAGTCTGACCTCTATCCTCTGATGACTTTAACCTATAGTCAAAATTACTTCTCGCACTTCTGGTTAGCAACTGTGCAGGAAGTCTTGCAAGCGGACTGGCAGGAAGCCTGGCACTTGCCGCAGCCGCCCTTTGCAGCAGTCTGCTTGAGGTTAGCCTTGTTAATGGTCTTAATGTGCTTCATCTGAGTATCCTCCCCAAAAATAATATATGTTCATTATAACACGGCTTTCGGCGAATTTCAATATTTATCGAGTTTTTTGGTATTTTGTACAATTCTGACCGCCGCACAGCAGGAAAAATTCGTGGATAATATATTATTCCCTGAATATGGGACGGGTATTCACCCCTTTAAATCCCCCCAGAGCCGAAGCCGTAACGATGATAAGCAGCTTTGTGAATACCCCGGCGGCGGAAAATATCCTTACCGTTGCCGCCCCGATGATAAGCACAGCGCAGAATACGGCAATGCCGCAGAAAAATCCCGTTGCAAGACCGTTTCTCCTTCGCCTGTTTGCGGCGCAGAAGGAGCAGGCAAAGCAGCCTGCCGCAAGAGCTATGCCCGACATTCCCCTGACCGCGCTGTCCGAAAGGTCACCGTAGACAGCTGCCGCCGAAAGCAGCGCGGCGGCAATGGTCAGCGCTCCTATCCCCGAAAGCAGGGAAAGCCCCGCTGTAATAAGTCTGTCCCTCCGCCTTGCCGATTTTTTTGATCTTCTCATACGCCGCCCCCTGCATTTTTTACAAATGTATGCAGGAGACAGAAGAATTATGCGTCGAATATCCTGCCCGAGAAGGGCGCAAGGGTAACGGTGAAGCTGTCTGTCTCACTGTCGGGGGTAATGATAACATCAGGCAGGACGGGGGTGCTGCCGCTGTAGATGGTGCTGTCAGAATTTATAAGCTCCTTCAGCCTCTTGAAGTCATTTGCAGGTATGACCGCCCGCTGCTCCTTGTCCGAAAGATTGAGAAGGATAACAGTGGTCTCGTTTTCGGCGCACCGCTTGTATGCAAATACAGAGGTCTCGCTTTCGTCCGCAAGGATCCATTTGAAGCAGTCGGGGTTGTATTCGCCGCTGTACAGGGAAGGTCTGCTGTCATAAAGCCTTGAAAGATCGGTGATATACCGCCTGAAAGAGTCGTGAAGGGGGTATTTGAGAAGCTCCCAGTCCTGCTCTCTGGTCTCGTCCCATTCACGAAACTGTGCAAATTCTCCGCCCATAAAATTGAGCTTCTTGCCCGGGTGGGAATACATATACATATAAAACGCCCTTGCCTGGGGGAATTTAACCTCGTAATCCCCCCACATCTTCTGAATGGCGGTGGCTTTGCCGTGAACGTTCTCATCGTGGGATATGGGCAGAAGGTACAGCTCGTTATAGTAATACATCATAGAAAATGTTATCTTTCCGTGATGATATTTTCTCTCCTCGGGAGGCGTGCGGAAATAATCAAAGGTGTCGTTCATCCAGCCAAGATCCCACTTGTAGTCAAAGCCCAGACCGCCGTACTGCACGGGTGCGGTTATCTTCGGGAATGATGTGGAGTCCTCGGCAATGAGCATAGCCGTGGGGTGGAGCCTGTGAAGCCCCTCGTTCATCTTTTTGAGAAATTCAACCGTACAGCCGTTCACTCCCCTTGCGGGATCACCCTGCCAGTAAATGGCACGGCTGATGGCGTCCATTCGTAATCCGTCAAAGTGATATACGGACAGCCAGTAATTTGCGGCAGACTGCAAAAAGCAGCAGACCTCACGCCTTGAATGGATAAAATTGTAAGTTCCCCATTCGCTGTTTCCCACCGAGCCGTTGGGGTATTCGTAAAGGCAGCTGCCGTCATATTTTGCAAGAGCGTAATCGTCAATGGCAAAATGAACGGGAACAAAGTCCATAATAACGCCGATGCCGCTGTTGTGGCACTTGTCGATAAGCTCCATAAGCTGTGCGGGAGTGCCGTATCTTGAGGTGGGAGCAAAAAAACCCGTGTTCTGATAGCCCCATGAGCAGTCTGCGGGGTGCTCGCTCAGGGGCATAAACTCAATATGAGTGTAGCCATGCTCCTTTGCATATGAAATAAGCCTGTCCGCTATCTCCGAATATGTAAACCAACCATTTTCATTATCGGGATTTTTCATCCACGAGCCAAGATGCACCTCGTAAATGTTCATGGGCGTATCATAGTTCTTTGAACGCTTCTGCATCCATTTTATATCAGTGAATTTATAATCTAAAAGGTCTGTGATTATTGACGAGAATGCAGGACGAAGCTCCATTGCAAAGCCGTAGGGGTCACAATGTTCCTTTCTGCCGCTTGAGGAGTAGATGACGTATTTATACATCATACCCTTTCGTGCGTCGGGGGAGTGATAGGAATATACCTGCCCGTTTTTCTGCATCAGTTCTTCCTTCCAGCCGTTCCATTCGCCGATTATGGCAACTCTCACAGCCGAGGGGGCAAAGGTGCGGAACACCGTTCCCGTATCATCGGGGTGTGCGCCGAAAAAGTCATATGCGTCAAAAACGTTTCCCATAAAAAATTCGTGCATATCCATAACGGAATATCTCCTTTTTATTCATCGGGACGAATGTCGCCGTCATTTTCAAATATTCTTTCGGACACATTTACAAAAAGCTCCAGCGAGTCGATAAGCTTTATTGTATTGTCCCTGCCCATTGCGGTCACAAGCATATCAAGCTTTGTCTCAAGCGCCTCGGAGCGGCTCAGTATATATCTGCTGCCGCTTTCGGTAATGCTCACAAGCACACGCCGCCTGTCAAGCACGTCCGTTTTTCGCGTAATGAAGCCCTTTTTCTCAAGGGAGCGAAGTATCCCCGCAATTCGTCCCCCCGTCATTTCCAGAGCCGAGGACAGCTGTCCCGGGAGAAGCGCTCTGTCCTCACGGCTTATAAATGACAGCACCTTCATCTCGCCCCTGAGAAATTCCTCAAATCCAATGGGAGATTTGCTGAAATACAGTTCTTTGAGCTGGTCAAACAGTTTAACAGCCAGATCGCCGTTTATATCGTCCAAATCATCATCTCCCGAAAGTTAACAGAGTAAATATTTAATACTGTTAAATATTCTAAGCAAATTATACCATATCATTTTCCATATGTCAATAAATTTTGTTGATTTTTCTGCAAATAAAAAAATTTTTGATATGTTAAAAATACGGAAAAGAAATGATATAAAATTTTCTTGCATTTTTTTGCGGAATATAGTATAATAATGTTAAGTTTTGAATTTCGGAAGGTTTTGCCTTTCAAGGAAAGGATTGAAGCAAATTTATGGAAATGCAGATGGATTGGAGCTATGTAGGCGCTGTTGTTATTTCGGGTCTTGTCATAGTATTCGTAGCCCTCACTCTTCTCATTGCCGCCGTGTGGATAATGGGAAAGATCTTCACCGCTTTAAAATCGGGCAAATCGGGTAAGGGCGGCAAGATTGCAGAAGCCGCTGCACCCGCACCTCAGCTTAAAAAGGAAGCTGCTCCCGTTTCACAGGACTGCGAGGACGACAGCGAGATAATCGCAGTCATCGCCGCAGCCGTTGCCGCAATGAGCGAGGAAATGGGTCAGCCTCTCAGAATACGCAGCATCAAGCGTGCAGGCGGAGCGAGCGTCGGCAACTCCTGGGCAAGAGCCGCCCGCAGCGAAAACACCCGCGCATTTTAAAAGGAAAGGAAAGCTCCTATGTTTCAGATTTTTTTAGACACGATAAGTGATCTGATCGCAAGCTCTGGTCTTGCCGCTCTCCAGTGGCAGAACGTGGTGATGATACTTATCTCCTTCGTATTTATGTATCTTGCGATAAAGCACAAGTTCGAGCCGCTGCTCCTGCTCCCTATCGCATTCGGTATGCTCCTCACAAACCTGCCCTGCACGGGAATGTATCACCCCGAGCTTTGGGTGCTTGACGAAGCGGGTCACGTTGATTTCGGCAATGTCATTACAAACGGCGGACTGCTTGATTACCTGTATATCGGCGTTAAGCTGCAGATATATCCCGCACTTATCTTCCTCGGAATCGGCTGTATGACGGATTTTGCTCCCCTTATCGCAAATCCCAAGAGCTTCCTTTTAGGAGCTGCCGCACAGGCAGGTATCTTCCTCACATTTATCGGTGCTGCCGCTCTGGGCTTCAGCGCTGTTGAGGCAGGCTCCATTGCTATCATCGGCGGCGCAGACGGTCCTACTGCAATTTACGTATCAAGCCAGCTATTAAATGACAAGTGCAATGTAAGCACAGGAACAATTGCCCTTGCGGCATATACCTATATGGCACTTGTTCCCCTTATCCAGCCCCCCATTATGCGTCTCCTCACCACCGAAAAGGAGCGCAAGATAAAGATGGCACAGCTCAGAACCGTTTCCAAGACAGAGAAGATCATCTTCCCTATCGCAGTTACAGTTATCATTGCTCTTCTCGTTCCCTCTGCAGCTCCTCTGGTTGGTATGCTTATGCTCGGCAACCTCTTTAAGGAGAGCGGAGTTGTTGACCGTCTCTGCAAGACCGCTCAGAACGAGCTTATGAACATAATCACCATTTTCCTCGGCATTTCTGTTGGTGCCACTACAGTTGCTCAGAATGTAATTTCCTTGGATTTCCTCAAGGTCATCGTTCTCGGCGTTATCGCATTCAGTGTGGGAACAGCTTCGGGTATCCTCTTCGGCAAGCTTATGTGCCTCGTAACAGGCGGAAAGGTAAATCCCCTTATCGGTTCCGCAGGCGTTTCCGCCGTTCCTATGGCTGCAAGACAGTCTCAGAAGGTTGGCGCAGAGGCAGACCCCACAAACTTCCTGCTTATGCACGCTATGGGTCCCAACGTTGCGGGAGTTATCGGTTCCGCAGTTGCCGCAGGCGTTCTGCTGAGCATTATCCCTCACTAAAAGCTATAATGAATGTTCTGCTCTCCGCACTGTCTGGAGAGCAGATTTTTTATAACAGAAAAATAACTGCTTTCGGAGCATTGAAGCCGAAAGCAGTTATTTTATTTCTGTTGTTCGCCGCATTTTGTATCGCCCTGTGTGCCGCAAAGGTCTCTCTGAGCCGCTATTACCGCAAGAGTGTCACCCAGCTGAACGAATGCGGCGGCTGCCACCGCAAGCTGTGCATTATCGGGGATATCGGCGGCAATTGCGGCAGCGGCGGCGGTTATGGACACTATAAGCTCGGTGGAAGTCATATGCATTTACCTCCGGATTATTATATGTCAGACCTCATACAGACGTGAAAAAAGACTGCTGCACCGAAGCACAGCAGTCTCTGAAGATCTTATGTATAAAATCAGTTGTTGATAAGCTTGTCCTCGCCGTTCCAGCTGTAGAGCTTGCGGATTTCTTCACCAACGACCTCGGAGGGATGCTCAGCGTGGAGCTTGCGCATAGCCTTGAAGTGAACCTGTCTGCCTGCAGGAGACATATCGAGGAGGAATTCCTTAGCGAATGTACCGTCCTGAATATCAGCCAGAACCTTCTTCATAGCCTTCTTGGTCTCTTCTGTAACGATCTTGGGACCTGTTACATAGTCGCCGTACTCAGCTGTGTTGGAGATAGAGTATCTCATACCTGCAAAACCGGACTGGTAGATAAGGTCAACAATGAGCTTCATCTCGTGAATGCACTCAAAGTAAGCGTTTCTGGGATCGTAGCCTGCCTCAACGAGAGTCTCGAAGCCTGCCTGCATAAGTGCGCAAACACCGCCGCAGAGAACTGCCTGCTCACCGAAGAGGTCTGTCTCTGTCTCGGTTCTGAATGTAGTCTCGAGAACGCCTGCTCTTGCGCCGCCGATACCGAGAGCGTATGCAAGACCGATATCCTGAGCGTCGCCTGTAGCGTCCTGCTCAACAGCGATAAGACAGGGAACACCCTTGCCTGCCTGATATTCGCTTCTTACAGTATGACCGGGACCCTTGGGAGCGATCATAATGATGTTAACGTCCTTGGGGGGAACGATGCAGCCGAAGTGAATGTTAAAGCCGTGTGCGAAAGCAAGTGTCTTGCCTGCTGTGAGGTAAGGAGCGATATCGGAAGCATAAACATCAGCCTGCTTCTCATCGGGAATGAGGATCATAATAACATCAGCCATCTTAGCAGCTTCGCTTACGGAAACTACCTTGAGACCCTGAGATTCAGCCTTAGCCTTGCTCTTGGAGCCCTCGTAAAGACCTACAACAACGTTAACGCCGCTGTCCTTGAGGTTAAGAGCGTGAGCGTGACCCTGAGAACCGTAACCGATGATAGCAACGGTCTTGCCGTCGAGTCTGCCGAGATCGCAGTCAGACTGATAGAAAATTTTAGCCATTTTAAATTCCTCCTATAGAATATTATGGATAAATTAAGTATATTTCAAGGCATCATAATGCCTTAAAAGCTTATTTTATTTTATGGTAACGCTGCCCTTCTGGATAGCGATAACGCCTGTGCGGACAATTTCCTTTATACCGTAGCCCTCAAGAAGATCGTGCATTCTCTTCAGATGAACGGTGGAGTCGGATATCTCAATGGTGAGGGTATTGGCGGTCATATCAATGATCTTTGCGCCCATTATCTCGCAGATGGTGAGTATCTCGCTTCTCTGAGAGGGAGTTGCATTCACCTTGATAAGCTGCAGCTCTCTTGCAAGAAGCTCATCGGGAGCAAGGGTGCGTACCTTCATTGTGTCCACAAGCTTGTTGAGCTGCTTTTCAATCTGCTGAGCGGTATGCTCGTCGCCGTCGGCAACTATGGTAATTCTGGAAATTGCAGGGTCATCGGTCTCACCCACTGCAAGGCTGTCGATGTTGAAGCCTCTGCGTGAGAACAGTCCCGAAACACGGGAGAGAACGCCTGCGTGATTTTCAACGAGAACGGAAATTGTGTGTTTCATATATGTATCTATCCTTTCAGAAATATCAAAGTGTGGACTCCAGGCTGTAAACGTCGCATTCAAGAAGATAGGACTTGTCCGAGGAAGCAAGCTTTTCTATCTTTTCCTCTGCCTCAGCCATTGTGGAAACTCTCTCGGACTCAATGCCGTAAGCACGGGCAAGAGCAACGAAATCGGGGCTTCCGTCAAGGCTTACCGCGATCTGTCTGTCGCCGTAGCCCTTTGTCTGCAGCTCTCTTACCATACCAAGGTAATTATTGCGCATAACGATTATTTTGACCGCAATTTTTTCCTGCATAATTGTAGCAAGCTCCATCATCTGCATCTGGAAGGAGCCGTCGCCGCATACTGCAATGACTTCTCTTTCGGGAGCAGCCATTTTTGCGCCCACTGCACAGGGAACGGAGTAACCCATTGTTCCCATTCCGCCCGAGGTCATAAATCTGCCGCCCTCTTTAATGCCGTAGTTGTTGCAGCACCATATCTGGTTCTGTCCAACATCGGCAACGCATACAGTGTCCGAAGGCATTCTGTCGGAAAGCTTTCTCAGGAACACCTTGGGGTTGATAAAGCCCTCTGTTTCCTCATTTTCGGGGATATCGTTCTTTATTTCGGCAAGCTCGGAGAGCCATTCATCGTGGCTTACCTCGCCTATCTTTTCGGCAAGCTCGGAAAGAATGGTCTTGCAGTCGCCTACAAGGGGGATATCAACGGGAATGTTCTTGCCTATTTCCGCAGGGTCGATATCAATGTGTATGATCTGCTTGTTCTCCGCAAGGAATGTGGGGGATTTTACAGCTCTGTCGCCCACTCTTGCGCCTATGAGTATCATTGTGTCGCACTCGTTCACCGCACGGTTTGCGGACTTCACGCCGTGCATACCCAGCATTCCCAGATACAGAGGGTGGTCGGTGGGGAAAAGGCTCAGTCCCATCATAGTGGAAACCGCAGGCACCTTTGCCTTCTCCGCAAATTCGATAAGCTCCTTTTCGGCGCCTGCAAGGAAAATTCCTCCGCCTGCACAGATAAGGGGTCTTTTTGCATTTTCAACAGCCTCGCAGATCTTCTTTATCTGCATGGGATTGCCCTTTACGGTGGGCTTATATGTACGCATTGAAACGGTCTCGGGGTACTCAAAATCAATGAGGGTGTTCTGGATATCAACGGGAACATCAATAAGAACGGGACCCTTTCTGCCCGTGCCTGCGAGATAGAAGGCTTCCTTGAATATACGGGGAAGCATTGCAGCGTCCTTAACAAGATAGCTGTGCTTAACGAAGGGCTGAGCAGCGCCTGTGATGTCCACTTCCTGGAAAACATCGCAGCCTATCTGGTCAGTGGAGACCTGTCCCGTAATGCAGATAAGGGGGATGCTGTCGGCATAGGCGGTAGCTATTGCTGTAAGGAGATTTGTAGCGCCCGGACCCGATGTGGCTATGCACACAGCAGGCTTGTTTGTTATCCTTGCATATCCGCTTGCCTCATGACCTGCGTTTGCCTCGTGCCTTACAAGCACGTGATGTATATCTGAACGGTAGAGTTCGTCATAAAAAGGACAAATCGCCGCACCGGGATAGCCGAAGACGACCTTGACGCCCTCCGATCTAAGACATCTAACCATTGCTTCAGCAGCACGTATCATTCCTCTTCACGACCTTTCGGTAAATTTACGAATTTAATTCCGCATATAAATATATTATATTACAATCCTTTTTTTTCGTCAAGCATTATTGGAAATAAAATTCACCAAATAAATGATTTAACTTTTTGTTCACATAATTTTGGGGATATATGATATAATGATATATGATTATGATTTGATTTTAACGTATTATCAATACATAAAGCAGTGAGATGAACAATGATAAAAAAACTTCTACTTATTCTTTCGGCGGCGGCAGTATTCCTCTGCGGCTGCACTCAGATAACCGAAACCGAGGAGGACGAGGCAGTAATGGCGGACGCCTCTGTTTCCGAAGCCGCTCCCTATCCCGTTACAGTGGGAGAGCTTACCTTTAACAGCTCACCCGAGACCGTAGGCTCCCTGTCCCCTGCTGTGACAGAAATGCTCTTTGAGCTGGGATACGGCGACAGGCTCGTTTGCCGAAGCGATTACTGCGATTATCCCGAAGAAGCGGCGGCTGTGCCTGCTGTAGGGTCTGCCGTAAATCCCGACATTGATGGAATAATAAAGCTCTCCCCCGCCCTGCTCATTACCCAAAGTCCCATAGCAAACAAGGATATCACCCGTCTTTCGCAGGCAGGGATATCCGTTCTCAGCATTCCTGCGCCCCGTTCCGCAGAGGAGCTTACAGAAAATTACCGCTCCCTTTCCCTGATATTTTCGGGCAGCCTTGAGGGCGAAGAAAAAGCCGACAAGGCAACGGAGGACCTGAGAGCGGCTCTCAGCGAAGCGAAAGGCTCCTGCGAAAGCCTTGTGTTTATTATGAACATCACCGACGACGGTTTTTCCGCCGCAACAGGCGACTCCTTTGCGGGAGATTTTGCCGCTCATTTCGGCAGGAACATTGCCGCGGGGAACACATCTCTTACCCTTACCTCAGAAGAGCTGCTTGCCGCCGACCCACAGGTGATACTTCTTGCACACCCCCTTGAGTCCTCGGATATTGACCCCGAGCTGTCCTCACAGCTTTCGGCATTTTCCGAGGGACACGTTTTTGTAATAGACGCATCTCTCACCGAGCGTCCCACCGCCCGTCTTGCGGGGATAACGAGAAAAATCTCCGAAGCTGTGCGCGAAGATACGGGCGGAGCGGATTTTGCGGAGATCCCCCAAACAACTGCGGAAACAGAATTCGAGACTGCGGAGGTCTCCGAAAACATTCCGGAAGATGTTAATGAATGATTAAATCCTCATATCAGCATATTGTACATATCCACTTCATCTTTCCTATGAAAAATTATCTGATTTTTCATAGGAAAGATTTTTTGTGGATTTTTTCGGGAATTTCCTTGTGGATAATGTCAAAAATATTGCATATCAGCCATTATATATAGTACAGTCTGCACATTCAGAGGAATTTGTTACCAAATATTACAAAAATTGATTTTTTAATCCTATGTGAGTAATATGATATTTGGAAAAATTATCGGGAGGTTTATTATTATGTCAGAAAAATCCATTCAGCGCACCTCGGGAAACCGAAAGCTATATTCCCTTGTTATAGTTGGTCTTATGGCTGCGCTCGTATATGCAGGAAATTATTTGCAGATAAAGATACCAAACGGCACACTCGTTACAAGAATACATCTCGGAAATTCTATGTGCCTGCTTGCAGGTCTTCTTTTCGGCAGACTTACAGGCGGTCTTGCTTCGGGTATCGGTGCAGCGCTTTACGACCTTTTTGACCCCGTATATATCGTATCTGCGCCCTACACCTTTTTCTCCAAATTTGCAATGGGCTTTACCGCAGGTCATCTGAGAAAGCATGGAGTTACAAATGAAAAAACCTCTGTTGTTCTCGGCGCTGTGGCAGGTCAGCTTGTGTACATCGTTCTGTATCTTCTCAAGACCTTTATCAGCCAGATACTTTTAGGCGAGCCTGCTTCTGTGGCACTGAAGCTCACAAGCGTTAATGCGGTAACATCGACCATCAACGGCGTGCTTGCCTGCGTTATAGCCATACCCCTTTACTTTGCCCTTTCAAAGGCACTTGCTCACACGGGCATTGCTCCCTTTATCACAGAAAAGGAAGAAAGCAAGGGCTGGCTCAATCCCCTTACCGCATTGCTTACCGCTTTTGCAGTCGTTGTGACCGCTCTTTACACCATCAACCTTGCAAACACCCACAAGCTTGAAAAGAAGCAGGCAGAAAAGGAAGCGGCTTATGCGGCTCAGATAGACGATCTCCGGTATCAGATAGATTACCTTAAATCATATCTCGAGGTGGAGATACCCGAGAGGGAAGAAGCTGCGGAAACAGAGTGATCCATATACATCAAAACGGCTGAACTGCATAAGTCCAGCCGTTTTTCTTTTATAACTTCACTTCTATTCTAAGCACTTTATCATCTTTCAGTACAACGGTCATAAATTCGTCTCCGCTTTTGCTGTCATTATAGCTGTAAATTTTCTGCATATCACCGTTTTCCGTTATCATATCCGGCTCTCCGAAGGCTTTTATCATATCGTCTGACGACGAACCTCTCTTTATGCCGTTTACGGAACAATGCTCATTGGAAAACATAATTTCTGTCATAGGATCGTCAGCGGTGAGCTGAGATATATCCTTGCCGAATTTGACCTGAGCATAGATAGTTCCAAGCAAGACAGCGTTTGAATCGGAATCGTCCTCAAGGAAGTATGCTCTGTCATTTTCTTCCTCACCGCTGCACATAATATCGGTCAGACTTACTCCCGCCCCCAGACTTCTGAGCGTAAGCGGATATTCAAGCTGAATATCTTCGATATAGGACACGCTCATAAGCTCCTCCGCCGTCCAGCCCCCCTCGGGAGAAGCGATAATTTTTTGCTGCTCCGGGGGGACAGTCTCCTTGATGGGAGGTATCTGTGCGCAGGCGGACAGGGTCAGAGCCGCAGCAATAAGTGGTATAAGCTTTTTCACCTTCATTGCAGTCTCTCCTTTCGGGTCATCAAAGCAGAATCTCGGCAGACAGAACAAGCTCTTCCGATTTTATCACATAAAGCTTCATCAGGTCTTTTCCCGTTTCACTGTCGGTATAGATGTAATGGGACATATTATCATTTGCGTCAACAATGCTGTCGGGAGCTCCGAGAGCCTTTTCTATTTCGGATACGGGCGTATTGGCAGAAATGCCGTTTATGTTAAAAAACGTAGAGAGGATATATGATATTTTGCTGTCGGCATTTATATCTCTGCCCTCCGATTCAAAAAATATATATCCGTATGTCGCTTCTTCATATACTGCGCCGTTTTCTTTCATAAGCACATATTCGGGTCTGCCTTCATTTGCGCCTACAGTGTATGTAGAGCAGGAATATACGGGTCCCAGATCTCTGAGGGTCAAAGGATAGCACAGCTCTATCCCGTCAAAGTATGTCACGCTCATAAGCTCCTCCGCTGTCCAACCGCCCTCGGGGGGAGCAACAGTCTTTTGCTGCTCCGTGGGAACAGGCTCCTTGACGGGAGGTATCTGTGCGCAGGCTGTAAGGCAGACTGCGGCAAGAAGCAGAGAGATAAGCTTTTTTATTTTCATATTACCGCCTCCTTATTCTCCCCTGATAGGTGCAGGCTTAACGTTTGCACGGCGTACAAACAGCCACGCTATCACTCCGCATACAGCGGCGAATATAAACATCATAAACACTCCCTGAACACAGTTTCCCGCCATGCTTCCGTTAACGTGTGCCATTCCGAAAAGTCTGCCTACGCCATCGAAGAATTTGTTCAGTATCTCATCAAGATCAATGCCGCGCTTTTCAAGCATTATATTTGTAATGGGATATCCGAAGAAGCAAATCACCAGAAGTATTACCGAAAAAATTATATTGCCTTTTTTAGGGAGCCTGTAAAATATTGCGGAAAATGCCATTCCCACAGCAGCACAGAGGAAGCAAAGGAATGTGATCATTACGAAAAATCTTATTCTGACAACAAATGCGTTTTCGCCGTAAAACATATAAAATCTTCTTTCGCCGTATAACAGCTCAAGAAAAAAAACTGACATATCGCCTCCCGAAATGAGGCTGATGATCGGAGATAATACAGAAACAACAGCCGAGCAAACTGCCGAGCTTGTAAAAAATGACGCCATTGACGCAATAAGGGTAGTTGTTCGGGAAACGCCATTGGCGGCTCCTGTGTTCATAAATTCCTGTATGAAGATACAGCTGTAAACGAAGAGCATAAAGCCTGCCATAAGGTCAAGTACGGATGAGCCTGCGTTTTCAAAAGAGAATTTGCCTTCTAAGCTGTAATTTATCAGTCCAACAAACAGAAGCATTGTGGCAACAGTCGCAAAAACGGATAACACAGGCATCAGGATAACCCTTCTGAGCTGATATTTATATGATGAAATAAAGCCTTGCTTTGACATAAAACAAACCGTCCTTTCATTATGAATTTGTAAGATGTATGAAAAGAGTCTGGAGACTCAGAGGCTGAACCTCAAGCTCCGAGGGGATATCCGCCTGAGTACGATTGCCCTTTATGTATGCGGTCTTGAGACCTCCGAGAGTTTCCTCGTTCATTACGTCCCTGCCCTTTGTAAATTCGTCTACAAGGCTTGCCCTGCCCGAAACGCTGTAGCCCATGGAGCGTATGGTCTCCGAGTCCTCGTCAAGAAGGAGCTTTCCGTCCTTGATGACCACAGCTCTTTCTATCATTCCTGCGGCTTCCTCGATAAGATGAGTGGATATGACAAATGTGGCAGGACGGGCGTTGTATTTTTCTATCGCCTGTCTGTAGAACATATCTCTGTGATTTGCGTCAAGTCCAAGAACAGGCTCGTCAAAGAATACCACCTGTGCATTGCAGGCAAGAGCGTTTATTATCTTTGCAACAGAGCGGTAGCCTGTGGACAGCTTCTGGAGCTTTGCTTTGGTGTTAAGCTTATATTCCTCGCTGAGCCTTAATGCATACTCCATATCATACTCGGGATAAAAGCAGGCGCCTGCTTTGAACATATCAATTACCTTGAGAGCAGGGGCATAGAGAAGATGCTCGCTCATCATATGAAGCTTGCCGAGAGCCTTGTCATTTTCACGGTTTGAGACCCCGTCAATGAGTATCTCGCCGCTATCAGCAAAGATGCGGTTGTTTATGATGTTCATCAGGGTGGATTTTCCTGCGCCGTTTCTGCCAAGGAGTCCGTAAATGCAGTTTTCCTGTAAGGTAAGCGTCACATCGCAGAGAGCCTGATTTTTACCGAAGCTTTTGGAAACGTTCTTTATTTCGATAACGCTCATTTTTCATCACTGCCTTTCTCTATCATATCGACTATCTCGCTTTTGGTGATGTGGAGCTTTTCAGCCTCACCCAGAAGGGTTTTTACGAATTTCTCAAAAAATTCCTGCTTTCTTTCGCTGCGGAGCTTTTCCTCCGCACCCTTGCATACAAACATACCCAGACCCCTTTTCTTGTAGATTATCCCTTTGTCAACTAAAATGTTTACTCCCTTCAGTGCAGTTGCGGGATTTATTTTATACTGCGCCGAAATGTCGGTGGTAGAGGGTATCTGAGTTTCCTCGGGAAATGTTCCCGAAAGGATATTCTCCTCTATCCACTCCGCCATCTGCACATATATAGGCTTTTCGCCGTCCAGATTAAGATACATTCAGGCACCTCCTTAGCTAATCGGTTAATTACTTGTGTAACTAACCATAGCACTATTACACCACAATGTCAATAGATGTTCATAATATTTGGCATTTATCACAAATAATGCACTAAATATTTATAAATAAATAGCAATGATAATGAATTGGCTGTTAAATAAATGCGTGCAAAATCGGCTGTAATAAAGGAAAAATGCTCCGAAAGACAAAATTTTTCGCATATCATCGGGAATTATTCCGATTTTTTTCTTGACAAACGAAATATTATGTGATATAATGTCAAAGTGGATATATCGTACTTTAAAGCAGTAAATTATTTCTGTGGTAGATATACATAAATTTTATAGTCCGCTCTATACAAAAACGGATAATATAAAGGAGTTTGTTTTTTGTTATGATGAATATGGATTTTGTCAGAAAGCTGCCTATCCCTCAGGATATAAAGGCGCAGTTCCCCATTCCCGAAGAGGTAAAAAAGGTAAAGGCTGAGCGTGACGCCGAGATAGCAGATGTGTTCACAGGCAAGTCCGATAAGTTCCTGCTTATCATCGGTCCCTGCTCCGCCGACAGAGAGGACAGCGTTCTCGATTACGTAAACCGCCTTGCAAAGGTTCAGGACAAGGTCAAGGATAAGATACTCATAATCCCCAGAATTTACACCAACAAGCCCCGTACCACAGGTCAGGGCTATAAGGGTATGGTACATCAGCCCGACCCCACCAAATCCGAGGATATGCTTGAGGGACTTATCGCTATCAGAAAGCTCCACACAAGAGCGCTTACCGAAACAGGTCTTGCCTGCGCCGATGAAATGCTCTACCCCGAAAACCACAGATACCTTTCGGATATCCTTTCCTATGTTGCCATAGGCGCACGCTCTGTTGAAGACCAGCAGCACCGCCTTACCGCCAGCGGACTTACGATCCCCGTGGGTATGAAAAACCCCACAAGCGGCGATTATTCCGTTATGCTCAATTCCATCATTGCCGCTCAGTCTCAGCACACCTTCCTCTACAGAGGCTGGGAAGCGCGCAGCAAGGGTAATCCCCTTACCCACGCCATTCTCAGAGGCTATGTTGACAAGCACGGCAATTCTCACCCCAACTACCACTATGAGGATCTTGTACGTCTTTACGATATGTACAGCGCAAAGAACCTTGAAAATATGGCTGTTATCATTGATGCAAACCACGCAAACTCAGGCAAGCAGTATCTTGAGCAGATAAGGATATGCAATGAGGTCCTCCACAGCTGCCGCCACAACAATGATATCAGAAGCATCGTCAAGGGCTTTATGATAGAAAGCTACATCGAGGACGGCTGCCAGAAGGTGGAAGAAGGCACCTACGGCAAGTCCATCACCGACCCCTGCCTCGGCTGGGAAAAGTCGGAAAAGCTTATCTACAGCATTGCCGACCAGCTTTAATATAATAATTCACAGAAAAATTTTCTGCCGCCCTGTCCGCTGTAATAACGGACAGGGTATTTTTGTGTTTGTTTCGAAAACGTTTATTGATATATGTTGACTAACAGGCGGGTATTTATTTGTGAAAAATATAGAAAATTGTATATATTACACAATTTTGCTTGAAATGCAATATAGAATATGTTATAATTAACACAGAATTATTACGCAGGCGGTGATAAAATGAACATCGTGAATGAGAGCGAAAAATATATGGACACAATAAAAAATATTTTCAGAAATGACGTGGAGACCGCTCATTTTCTCTGGAGATGCCGCGAAAGTACCGTGGTGTATATGGGCGGCAGGCATATCATTGCCGATGATGCAGGAGATCCTTATGAATATATCCGCCGTAACGGGCTTATCGCGCCCGAATATCTCCCTGTGTTCGATGTTTTCTGCAAAAGTGTGGAGGAGGGAATTTTTTCGGGCATAAGTCACGGCGAGCTTCCTCTGGACGTTAAAATGCGTTTCAATGACGATGAAGATTTCCGCTTCTGTCATATGTACAATCTTTTTCTCAGGGACAATGACAGCAGGATAACCGAGGTGCTTGTCAATATCCGTCCCTTTACCAAAAAAGAGGTTTTCGACAGGCAGATTCTGGACAGCTTTTCCTCGGATAAAAATCCCGGTATATACGGAAATATAGTTGCCGAGCTTATAAAGAAAAATCCCGATAAAAATATCGCATTCATTCAGTTTGACGTTGAAAGGTTCAAGCTTATAAACCAGAATTACGGCAGCGACATAGGCGATGAGCTGATTAGATTTTTTAACGATTCCATGCACGTTATCTGCAGCTCCGACCAGCCCTTCTGCCGCCTTACGGCAGACATTTTTATGGTAGTTACCTGCTTTGAGG
Source organism: Oscillospiraceae bacterium (assembly GCA_017829005.1). Taxonomy (GTDB): domain Bacteria; phylum Bacillota; class Clostridia; order Oscillospirales; family Ruminococcaceae; genus Huintestinicola. The sequence goes on from JAGAJF010000016.1 coordinate 23,673, forward strand.
ATAAGCAGGATATACTGGAATTTATCCACCGCATCGAGCTCAGGCTGGGCGGCTATAAGGGTATGGATTACCGCTTCATTTTCGGTGTTTCCGTTGTGGACGACAGAAGCAGGCAGACAAGATATTACGGCGACCTTGCCGCTATGGCAAGGCAGTCCATAAAGGGCAATGCGCTTCAGAATATATGCTTCTACGAGGAGCGTATGATGACCGATATCCGCCGCAGGCAGATCATCGAAGAAGATATGCACAAGGCTGTTTTAAACGATGAATTTGCTATGTATCTCCAGCCCAAATACTGCATTTCCACAGGAAAGATAATCGGTGCAGAGGCGCTGGCAAGGTGGGTACATCCACAGAAGGGTCTCATATCCCCTGCCGAATTTGTTCCCGTGTTTGAAAAAAACGGCTTTATCGTCAAGCTTGACAGGATAATCTGGGAAAAAGCCTGCTGCAAGATAAGAGACTGGATAGACAAGGGTGTTGAGCCAGTGCCCATCTCGGTCAATGTCTCACGGGAATATTTAAACGGCAGCGAATCCATAAGGATACTCAAGGAGCTTGTTGCAAAGTATGATATCCCAATTGAGCTTTTAGAGCTTGAAATAACCGAATCGGTGGATTCGGAGGGTGTGGAAAGCATTGTCAAGCAGTTCAAGGACAACGGCTTCACTATGCTTATGGACGATTTCGGTTCGGGATATTCCTCTCTCAATATGCTAAAAACCACCCAGTTTGACGTTCTGAAAATAGACCGAGGCTTCCTTTCGGAGTTTATGGAGTCGGACAGAGGTCGGAAGATAATTTCCCATACCATCTCAATGTCAAGAGATATCGGGCTTGATATCATCGCCGAGGGCGTTGAGACGGGAGATCAGGCAAAATTCCTGTATGAATGCGGCTGCAATGCCGCTCAGGGCTTTTACTATTCAAAGCCTGTTCCCTGCGATGTTTTTGACAGCATTTTTATTAAATCATCCAAGTGAAATATAAGCAAGTCCCAAGGCATTGCGGACTTGCTTTTTTTATAAAGAAGTGACAAATGTCACTCAGGGAATTACAAACGGCATATTGTCTGACTGCATAAAAAAGTGGTATAATTTAGTCAAAGTTAATGCCGGAGGCGATTTTATGGAATTTCTGTTTATCATAGCGTGGATATTGTCCCCCCTCGCGCTTATCCCTCTCACAATAATACACAGCAAGAAGATAACAAAGCTTGAAAGCTTTATTACCGAGCTTTATAAAAGTGGCAGGATAAGCAGCACGGAATATGTGGAACTGAAAGCTAAAAAGGAGAATCAGGCTTCATCTCAGCAAAGCTCATCGCCCGAGGCTCCCATTTTTTCCGACAGTCACGAATACAGCAAAAAGCCTGCCCAGGCTGTCCCTGTGGTTCCCGTACAGCGTCAGACGCCTCCTTCCGATTCGGTCATAACACCCGTAAAGCAGCCTGCTCCGGAAAAGCCTGCTAAGCCTGTGCTAAGAGACGAAGGTGCTGCAAATACTCTCAGTCGGCAGACACCCGTTATACATAATGCCCCCGAAACAAATCATACCGCTCCCGCAAAGCCCGATGTGCCTGTTTTCAGAGACGAAGAAAAGGCAAAACCTGTCGGACAGTCCTCCCCCGTTATACATAATACCCCCGAAAAAAATTACGCCGCTCCCGCAAAGCGCACCGATACAAACAAGCGTGCAGGCGCAATGTCCGTGCTTATGACCATAGGCATAATTTTTGTAATACTTGCAGGACTTGTTTTCTCCACCGCCGTGTGGGTAAATCTGGGCAAGCTGGGCAGGACCTGCGCTGTGGGAATAATAACCTCCCTGTTTTTCGGTATCAGCGCATTTACACACAAAAAGCTGAAGCTTGAAAGCACAGGCTTTGCATTTTACACTCTCGGCACATTCTTTACATCAATTACTCTTCTGACAGCAGGATATTTCGGACTGTTCGGAAGCTATCTTTCCGTTACAGGCGGCGGAAATCTCATACTTTTCTCCCTCGCCGCACTTATAATCTGCCTTCTGTCCGCAAAGGGACGAAGCATATTTGACAAAAATCCCGCTGCATATATATCCGTTTCCGCAGGAGCAATGTCCGCAGTATTGCTGCTTATACAGCTTTCCGATGAAAGCGGAATGTTCGCCCTTCTTATGTCACTTTTTACATTTGCGGTCAATACGGTGGTTTATACCCTTGACATAAAAATTTCAGACAAATGGAAAAAGCCTGTGAAAACCGTTTCCGCTCTGCTTTATGCTGTGGCTCTTTTAAGCGGCATAGCATCTATGTTTGCAAATTCGCCATTTGCAAATGCCTGTGCGGCAGTGTATGCGGCTCGGTCTGTCCTCACCGCAGTTATGGGCACAAAAGGTCACCACATATACAAAAAGCGCTTTCCCGGAGCAATCTCCCTTCTTTCGGGAATATTCTTTGTGACAGCTCTGATGTGGAAGCTTTCGGACAGCATTCAGATCTTCGCACTTGTTCTTACAATATTTGCACTTATTTTCATCAGCGGTTTTATTACATTAAATGTTAAGCTTTCCGATGAATGGGACGGCTCTGTAAAATTCTCCGCATTTTTGCTTTATGCCGCAGGAATATTGTCCTCATTTGCCGCACTCGGCAGAAGCTTCGGCGAATGGAACTATGTATGCTTTGCCATAGCAGGGCTGTACATAGTCCACTCCTTTGCCGTTGGAATAATGGCGGCTTACGGACATAACGTGTATGAAAAAACCACCTCCGCATTTACATCGCTGTTTACGGGTATGGCTTTCTCGGTAATGCTCATTGCCGAGATATCTCACAGCGCCGCTGCCGCCGCAGTGATACTTACTGCGCTTTTCCTCGTACTTGTAAATGCAGTCTACTCGGCTTGCGCAAGGCTCCCCGAAGGCTGGAAGGTCCCTGTGGATATCGCCTCGGCAGTTCTGGGTATCATAAGCCTTGTATGCTCCTTATTCGTGCTTGGCGACAATTTCGGACATTGGGACATCTCCTGCTTTATCATCGCCGCACTGTACATCATTCAGAGCGCCGCTGTCACAATTATGGCATACAAGGGACATCACATCTACGGCAAAACAGTTTTCGGCTGGCTGTCACAGCTTACGGGAATTGCATTCGCTTTAATTACCCTTTCCGAGCTTGCGGCTCACGAATTACAGTTTGCTCTCTTCTTTACCGTATTCAGCCTTATTTATCTTAACCTTGTTTATACATTCAAGTTTAATAAGCCCGAGGGCTGGAAAATACCCCTTGACATCTCAGCCGCATTTCTCTTTGTTCCGGGCGCTTTGTATGCAGGCTGTCAGATGATAAGCTCCTTTGGTGATTGGTCATATGAGTGCTATGCTATAGCCGCACTGTACATCATTCAGAGCGCCGCTGTCACAATTATGGCATACAAGGGACATCATACCTATGGAAAAACAGTCTTTGGCGTGCTGTCACAGCTTACAGGAATTGCCTTCGCTTTAATCACCCTTTCCGAGCTTGCAGCGGACGAATTACAGTTTGCTCTCTTCTTTACCGTATTCAGCCTTATTTATCTCAACCTTGTTTATACATTCAAGTTTAAAAAGCCCGAGGGCTGGAAAATACCCCTTGACATCTCAGCCGCATTTCTCTTTGTTCCAAGCGCTTTGTACGCAGGCTGTCAGATGATAATCTCCTTCGGTAACTGGTCATACGAGTGCTATGCCATAGCCGCTGTTTATATAGCTATGGCTCTGGCGGTCACAGCAATGGCATACCTTGACCACGGCGAATATACAAGAACTCGCTGGGCAGTGTTTGCTCATATGACAGGGCTTGTATTCACAGCCCTCCTCCTTGCCGAGCTTGCTCCGAACGGAAAATGCGTTATCCTATTCCTTGCACTGCTTGCGGTACTTTTCACAGCCGCAGGAGATCTCACCTTCCTCAAGGCTCCCGAAAAATGGCTGCCCGTCACAAAGGTATCGGAGATACTGCTCAATACCGTCGCCGCCATAGCTTCGGCAGGTATGGTTATGGTATACAACACCGAATGGGATATTTACTGCCTTATCACGGCAGCTGTGTATATCCTGTACACCGCTGTATGGGGAATACGCTTTAATAACAGCCTGCTTAAAGGGGCAGAATGTGTCATAAGCAGCTTTGCTATCTATAATGTTTACTGCCTTATTGATGACAAATTTACAAACGCCCCCCTTTTCATACTAGTTGCAATGCTCTTTGCCCTGGCGCTCATACATCATTTTGCAAAGCCCATCAGAACCTTATTTTCGGATATCTTCCTCCCTGCCGCTGTGATAATTTCGTCGCTGTGTGAGACATCTGATGATAATGGCGTTTTCGGACTTGCAGGCTTCGCACTTCTCCTCATTCTCCTGCTTATCAAATCAGCCGAAAAGAAAAATACTTTGGCAAAGATATTCGGCATACTTCTTCCCCTCCCTGTATCGGGAATGGTATTTTCCGCAGTCAGACTGATCGAAAGCACTTTACCCTACTGCTTTGAATATGGGATAAATTCCGCTGTCCTTGCGGTCATTGCTGCTGCAGTGCTGATAACAAAAAAACGTTCCGGCGCAGTATTTTATTCCTTTGCCATAACCGCCTCCGTAATGGCACTTATGGGAACGGGAAGCAAAGCTATGGGCATACAGCTTCTTATCCTTGCTGTAACGATCATGCTTACCGTACTTTTCGGAAAATCCGCAAATAATCTTCCCTCACTTCTCACAATGACCGGCTCGGCTCTTGCTGTGGGCAATCTTGCGAATATGGCAGAGCCTATGGGCAGCAATGCTGTGCATATCCTTGCGGCAGTTATGTTTGCATCAGCTTGTCTTATCGCTTCAAGAGTATTCTTCTCCAAAAAGCTTTTTGAAAAGGAAGAAGGAAGCTTCCGTCTTGACACCTGCTGCTTAGGCTTGATACTCAGTATCCCAATGCTTGACGGACTGAGCGGCAATTCAAGCGTATTCGCTGTCCTCACCCTCCTTGCCCTTTTTATCGCAAACCTGTCAAGAAAAGAGCACCACGATGACCTCAACAGGGCATTTCTCACCGCAGGCTATGGACTCTTTACCATTGCCCTTATAAACAGGCCCTTCCTTACTGTAAATGACCCTCTTTTCTCCTTTAAAATTACCCTCGGACTTATCTGCGTATTCGGCTTTGTGTTCTCGAAGATATGGAAAAAATATCCGAAGCTTTCGGAAAATTTCTCCACCGCAGTCTACGGCATTTCCTTTATGTGCCTTATAATCGAGGCTCTTTCCCGTCAGAATTTGTTCAACACCCTTATCGTCCTCGGCGTTTCACTTGTTATCCTTCTCTATTCCTTTATCAGAAAGAAAAAACGCTGGTTCGCTGTTTCCTCCGTAGCTCTTACGGGGCTTACCCTATATATTTTCAGGGATTTCTTCCGAATGATCGACTGGTGGGTGTATCTGCTGGTTGTGGGACTTCTGCTTATCGCCGTTGCCTCCGCAAATGAATACTTCATCAAGAAGGGCAGAGAGCTTAAAGAAAAGGCAGGAAGATTTTTCGAGGACTGGGAATGGTAACTTGATTTTCCTGCAAAGATGATATATAATTATAATCACACACAAAACACCTGAAAGGAACCTGTTGAAAATGAGCGAAGGTATGCTCTGTACCCTTACAGCAATGCTCCTTGCGGCGCTTGCCCTCATATGCACATCTATGATATGGCTTATGGTAAAGGGCAGCCGCAGTAGGGTGACATTCAGCTTTGTAGGCTGTCAATTCTCCCTGCTGCTGTGGATAATATCACAGTTTATAATAATTTTCTCCGAAAGCGAAAGGCAGCTGCTTATCGGCTATGACATAGGCAATCTGGGAATAAGCTTCATAGGCAGCTGCTGGCTGCTGTTTGCGGTGAGCTATATGGACAGGGAGCTTTCAAAGCCGCTTCTCTGCGGCACGCTGGGCTTTTCCTCTCTCATTTTTATCGCCGCTGTCACAAATCCCCTGCACAGGCTTTATTATACCGATATTTCAATGCTGGGGGTAGCTCACGGACCGCTTTTCTACATCAGTCAGATATACATATATCTGGCAATGCTCAGCGGTATCGCACTTGTTTACAGGCAGTGCTTCGAAAACAAGCAGCGTTCAAGGGGTCAGGCGGTACTTCTTACCCTTGCAACAGGGATACCTTTGTGCATAAATCTTTTAACGCTTGTAAATGTGATAACCCTTGATTTTGCTCTTACGCCGCTGTCTTTGGCACTGTCAGCCATATTCGTACTGCTTGCCACCTATCGGTACGGCTTTCTGAATGTAAATGACGTTGCCTTTGAGGACGCATTCAATACCATTGAGGAGGGCGTGATAGTTTTCAGCCGACAGGGCAGGATAACCTATCTCAGTCGTGCCGCAAAGCGTATGCTCCGAATTTCCGAAAAGACCGACCTTGACTCATTCATAAGCTATATATCGGAGCTTTCGGAAAAGCCTGTCACCGAGGATTTCGACTATGCCGAGATCGAGAAGGACGAAGTTCATCTGGGGATAAAGCATTACCATTGCCGAGACGACAAGGGTATTGCCGTGGCTCAGCTTGTGATAGTTTCGGACATATCGAGATACTATCAGCTTATCGAAAAAACAGACGAGCTTGCGGGAGCAAGGCAGAAGCTTGCCATTGAACGTGAACGAAACAGGATAGCCCAGGAGGTACACGACACCGCAGGTCACACCTTTACAATGATAAGCTCCCTTGCAAAGCTTTCAAGGGTGAGGCTGTGCGAAATGCCCGAAACACCGCAGATCACAGAGCTGCAGGGCTTTATGGACGAGACCGAATCCCTTGCCAGAGGCGGACTTACACAGCTTCGCTGCTCTATAAACAACCTTCGGGATGACAGCTTTATGTCCACAGTTACTGCCGCTGTAAAAACTGTGACCGACGCTGTAAGAGATATCAGAACGGAGCTGTGCATACAGGGCAATGAAGACAGCAGATATGCCTTCTGCGTGCAGAATATTTACAGCAGCTTTCGCGAGATAATAACCAACAGCGTAAGATACTCGGGAGCTGACAGGATAGATGTGATAGTCAAATTTCTTGACTCGTCTCTGGAGCTGTATGTATTCGACAACGGCAGAGGCTGTGCCGAAATAACCGCTCATAACGGACTGAGAGGCATTACCGAAAGGACGGAAGAGCTTGGAGGCACCGCAGTATTCAAATCGGGTGAGGGACTTGGCTTCAGAGCGGTGATTAAAATCCCAATTCCCCGTGACCGGGAAGGAGCAGAGCTATGATAAAGGTACTTATAGCCGATGATGTTGAGATACTCAGGCGAGGGCTTGAAGCCGTTTTGTCACTTGATAAGGATATAGAGGTGGTTGGCCATGCCGGAAACGGAAAGGAAGCCCTTGAAATGTGCATAAAGCGATCCCCCGATGTTGTGCTTATGGATATGCGAATGCCTGAATATGACGGGGAATACGGCACAAGGCAGATAAAGTTACATTTTCCCAATATTAAGGTGCTGGTACTCACCACCTTTGACGACAGCGAAACGGTGCAGAAGGCTGTTGCCTGCGGAGCGGACGGATATATTCTCAAGGAGATGGAGAACGAGAAGATAATAAACGCCGTAAAGACCGTTCACGGCGGCATAAATGTATTCGGCGCCGGCGTTTTTTCATCTATAAAGCAGACTATGCCCCTTCCACGTTCCTCGGCGGCGGACTTTGAGCTTTCCGAAAGGGACAGGGAGCTTATGACCCTCATATGCGACGGCTGTGACAACAAGGAGATAGCGGCAAAGCTTTTTCTTGCCGAGGGTACGGTGAGGAACAATATCTCAAGGCTCCTTGAAAAGCTTGGACTTAAAGACCGCACTCAGCTTGCAGTGTTTGCGGTTAAAAATAATTTAGTATAAAAAATAAAGCAGGTACTTCCTCAACCGTCAGAAGTATCTGCTTTCTTGATATTTATTTCCCTATGGCTTTCTCTCGGGAATATCTCATATTGCAGGAGTTTACAATGGCTGAGGGCAGGATAACATATTTAAGCAGCAGAATAAAAAAGCAGTAATTTAATTAAGAAAATTAGTTTATTATTTTGTATAATTTTCTAATTTTATATTATAGTTTTGTGAAAGCTGTAGATATTTAAACAGAAACAATAAAAACACTTGCAACTTTATCAAAAATATTGTTTAATATAATCAAGGGAATAAAAATATTTTTATTCTATTGCTGTGCCAAAAGCAATGCTGTCATATCCGGCAAATATATGACAGCTCACCGGGTCTCCGGGAAAGGGCGCGGTAAGAATTGATGGAGGAAGAAAAGAATTATGAACAGAAAGAAGATCATGGCATTCGCAATGAGTATGGCGCTTGTCTCCACAGCATTTGCAGGCTGCGGAAATAACGGCGGCAGCACAGGTGACGGCGAAGCAGCAGGCTCTCCCACAGAAGGCGGCAAGGTGCTCAAAACCATTTCGGACATTGACGCAGCCGCTCTCAAGGGCACTACTGTTACCCTGTACACTCATATGGGAAACAGAGTTCTCGGTGAGGAAAAGAAGGACGAAAACGGCAACACCTACCGTGACGAGAACTATGCTTATCTGAAGCACCTTGCAGAGCAGTTTGAGAAGGAGTACGAGATCCACATCGACCTGCAGGTTAACTCCACAGAAGATGATATCCGTCCTCTTCTCCAGACAGCAGACCCCTCTATCGACATCTACACATCTCCCAACTGGAAGATAGAGGAATGGCAGCAGTATGCTGAGCCCTACTGCACTCTCGAAGAGGCTAAGGAATGGTAATATCGGCGGTCAGATACACGCAAAACATCTTGAGCTTTATATGGACGTTATTGACGTGACCGATGAAGATGTTTACTGCGATAAGACCCATATCAATCAGGTGCTTCTTAATCTGATGTCAAACGCTATTAAATTTACAGCTCCGGGCGGCACGATCTCCCTGCGTATGATACAGATACATAAAGCTCCTCCGGGACACGGACTGTATGAGATACGCGTCAAGGACACGGGTATCGGTATGAGTCCAGAATTTGCCGAGCATATTTTTGAGCCCTTTGAGCGTGAACGCACATCTACCGTCAGCAAAATTCAGGGCACAGGTCTGGGAATGGCTATTTCCAAGAATATCATTGATATGATGGACGGCAGCATTGAAGTGTACACCGAGCAGGGCAAGGGCACGGAATTTGTTATCAGGCTTACTCTCAGGCTGCAGACTGAACACGGGTGCGCAGAGAATATCAAGGAGCTGGAGGGGCTAAAAGTACTGATTGCCGATGACGATTTCAACACCTGTGACAGCGTGACAAAAATGCTCACACAGATGGGTATGCGCTCGGAATGGACACTGTTCGGCAAGGAGGCTGTTCTCCGCACCAGACATTCATTGGAATTAAGCGACCCTTTCAACGCATACATAATCGACTGGCGTCTGGCTGGTATGAACGGTATCGAGGTTTCAAGACAGATACGCAGTCTTGATGACGATGCGCCTATCATTATCATCACCGCATATGACCGGACGGATATTGAAGCGGAGGCAAAGGCGGCAGGCGTGACAGCCTTCTGTGCAAAGCACATCTTTATGTCCGATCTTCGCAAGGCACTGCTTAACACTCTGAGTCAGCAGAATTTAAAGGAAGAAGCCGTTCTGCCTGTTACGGATACAACGAAAGGCTTTAAGGGCAAAAAAATTACTGCTTGTTGAGGATAATGAACTGAATCGTGAGATCGCATATGAGATACTGAGCGAATACGGCTTTCTCATCGACACAGCCGAAAACGGCAGTGAAGCGCTGGAAAAGGTATCCGCTTCTGCGCCCGGAGATTACGAACTTGTGCTCATGGACATTCAGATGCCTATTATGGACGGCTATGAAGCTACACGGCGGATAAGAGCGCTGGAGAATACGGCGCTGTCCTCTGTCCCCATTGTTGCTATGACTGCAAACGCCTTTGACGAGGACCGCAAAGCTGCCGCAGATTGCGGTATGAACGGTTTTATCTCAAAGCCCATAAATATGCAGGAGGTAATCAAAGCTCTTTAGGGCGTGTTCGGCATTATCTGACCTGTAATACGAGTATTATACCGATTCTCTGTCGTTATCGTCTATAGACGGTGGAGGATCGGTATTTTCTCTGAATTTCACAAATTGAATATTTTATAAAAAAATCAAGGGACTGCTGTTTGGCTTACAGCAGCCCCTTGATTTTTTAGGAGAAAGAGAAGAAATGAAGAAAGAATTAGCAATGCTTTTTTGCAGTGCATTGATTTATTGGCAATTATTATTATAAACCATATTCATTATAATATCTCTCCAAAACTTGCGACTTTAATATCATTTTTTGCGGTGATTTTTTAACCATATATGTATATTTATCAAATATTGTTTAAAACAAATAGTTTTTCACCAATTTTTGCTTAATTCAGTATTTAATATTTACAAATAAAATCTATAATGCTATAATCAAATCATAAATCAAAAGCAAGATTTGGTAATTTTGGTAAAACATTTTTTATTTTAAACTATGGAGGTTAGGAAAATGAAAAAAATCAAATCTATCGCAGCTTTATCACTTGCTTTCCTTATGATGGCAGGAATGGCAGGCTGCGCAAACACATCCGGCGGAGACGGCAGCGACGGAAATGCCGCAGCAGGCGGAGAGGCAGGAACCACTGCAGCAGCAGGCGGAGACACGGGAGCAGCTTCTTCCGGAGAGATCAAGGAATTTACTGCATTCTTTGCAGTTCCCGGAAACGAGCTTAACTCCGACAACAGAGTTCAGAACGCAATTGCCGAGAAAATAGGCGCAAAGTGCAAGGAAACATGGCTCACAGGTCAGACCGCTGAGGAGGCTATCGGCGTTATGATCGCAGGCGGCGAGTACACCGACTTTATCGTAGGCTCCAGCGGAAGCACAACTCTTATCGACGCAGGCGCACTTATTCCCATCGACCAGTACTGGGACAATTATCCCAATGTTAAGAATTTCTACTCCGAAGCTGAATGGAATCAGATCAGAAATGAGGACGGTCACGTCTACATCATTCCTCAGTTCGGCAACGTTTATATGTACGATACAGGCACGATACATAATGATGAAGCATTCTGGATACAGACAAGAGTTCTCGAGTGGGCAGGCTATCCCAAGATCGAAACACTCGATGAATACTTCGACGTTATCGAAAGATACCTTGAAGCTAACCCCACAATGGAGGACGGCACTCCCAATATCGGCTATGAGATACTCACAGATGACTGGAGATATTTCTGCCTGGAAAACGCTCCCTTCTTCCTTGACGGTTATCCCAATGACGGCTGCTGCATAGTTGACGAGACTACACATCAGGCTATCGACTACAACACCACTCCCACAGCTAAGAGATATTTCCAAAAGCTCAATGAGGAGTACAAGAAGGGCATTATCGACCCCGAGACATTTACTCTCAACTATGACCAGTACATCGCTAAGCTTTCCTCCGGACGTGTATGCGGTATGGTTGACCAGCACTGGAATTTCCAGGACGCTGAAAATGCTATCAAGCAGCAGGGTCTTGACAACTGCACTTATGTACCTGTAGGCGTTGTTATCGACAAGGGCATTGAGGAGCGCTACCACAGCGAATCCGCTCTCGACGCAACAGGCGGTATCGGTATCACAGTAAGCTGCGACGATGTTGAAGGCGCTATGAAGTTCTTAAACGATCTCCTGGATCCCGAGATCCTCACACTCCGTAACTGGGGTCAGGAAGGCGTAGATTATCTGGTTGACGAGAACGGTCTTTTCTACAGAAATGAGGAAATGAGAAAGAATGCTGTTGACCAGGCTTACCTCAATGCAAATATGTGCCCCTACTCCTACTTCCCCAACTATGAGGGTATGAACCACGACGGAATCAACGCTTGCAACGCTAACAATCAGCCCTCCGAATTCTTTGAGGCTCTCCCCGAACCCGTTAAGAAGTGCTTTGAAGCTTACGGCGTTCAGACCTATACTCAGATGCTCAATCCCTCAAAAGAAAATTCTCCCTGGTTCCCCATGTGGTCCTACTCCAATGCATTCACCACAGAAACTCCCTGGGGTCTTGCTAAGGTAAATATGGACGAAGTTAAGCACGAGTACCTCCCCAAGGTAGTTATTTCCGAGGATTTCGAGACTGCTTGGAACGAATACCTTACCGTTTACAATGACAGATGCGATACAGAGGCTTACCTGAATGCTCTTACCGAAGAGGTTCAGAGAAGAATAGCAATTGCAGAAGGTAACTGATATCTCAGCTGAATAATACGGCAGTATAAGTATGACGGAACTGTTTCCTTCGGGCGGTTCCGTCAGCTTACAACAAGGAGTGAACACACGCTATGGGAAATCCTTTTAATGCGGAAAAGAAGCAGACGATCAGTCTGAAGCAGTTCAAAAATCAGAAGGTACTGATCCTGCTTTCAATACCTTTTATCATTTATGTTATCATTTTCTGCTATGTGCCGCTTGGCGGCTGGCTTATGGCTTTCCAGAATTATAAGCCGAAGAATGGTCTTCTTCATTCACAGTTTGTGGGATTTGACAAATTCGAGTTTCTTTTTTCAAACGATCAGTTCCTGAAGGTCATCAGAAATACCCTGGCTATGGGCGTTATCAACCTTGTGCTGGGTACGGTGACTGCAATACTTTTTGCCATACTTCTCAGCGAATTCCGTTTCAACAGGGGCAAAAAGCTTGTTCAGACAATTTCATATCTGCCACACTTTCTTTCATGGGTAATTGTTACAGGTATCGTTTTTGACGTTCTCTCCACCGAGAACGGTATCGTAAACGAGCTTCTTGTAAATCTTCATATCATAGACAAGCCCTTTAACTTCCTTGCAGACCCGAAATGGTTCTGGTGGATTGTGGGATTTGCCAATGTATGGAAGGAAACAGGCTGGAACAGTATCATTTATCTTGCTGCCATTACTTCCATCAGTCCGGATCTTTACGAGGCAGCTTCCATTGACGGTGCGGGCAGACTTGCTAAGATATGGCACATCACTCTCCCCGGAATAAAGCCCACCTTCTTTATCCTGCTCATTATGAACATCGGTAATGTTCTTAATGCAGGCTTTGAGGTACAGTACCTGCTGGGCAACGGTCTTGTTCAGAGCGTTTCCCAGACCATTGATATCTACGTTCTCAAGTACGGTATCAGCCAGGCGGACTATTCCCTCGGTACGGCGGCAGGCATCTTCAAGAGCGTTGTCAGCCTTATCCTCATTGTGATAGCAAATCAGCTCGCTAAGAAAATGGGCGAGGAACACCTATTCTAAAGGAAGGAGGCAGACAAGCTATGACAAACAAATACAAGGTCCCACCGCAGATAGAGCATAATGTCAAATCTGTAAAGGACATCGGCAAGGGCAAAAACGCATTTCTCAGCCGAAGAACAACAGGTGATATTATTTTTGACACTGTTAACCTTATCATAATGATCCTTTTCACCATCACCATGCTGTACCCTCTTCTGAACACAGTTGCGGTGTCCTTCAATGACGGCACGGACGCTCTCAGAGGCGGTATTCACCTTTTCCCCAGAATGTTCACTTGGGATAACTACAAGGCAGTGCTGAGCAAAGAGCTTATGCCTACGGCAGCTAAGATATCGGTTCTCAGAACTGTTATCGGCACGGTCACATCTACCTTTGTTACGGCTCTTCTTGCTTATGTTCTCAGCCGAAAGAATTTCATTTTCAAGAAGCAGCTTTCCCTGATCTACGTTATCACCATGTATGTTTCCGGCGGTCTTATCCCTGTATTCTTAGTTTACAAGGCTCTGGGTCTTACTAACAGCTTTGCGGTATACATTCTCCCCGGAATGGTCAGCGCATTCAATATGCTGGTTATCCGTACATATATGAACGGTCTCCCCGAGAGCCTCAGTGAATCCGCCGAAATTGACGGTGCGGGTCATATGACCATTTTCATCAAGATCATTTTCCCTCTCTGTATGCCTGTTATCGCAACGGTGGCTCTCTTTACCGCTGTTGGTCAGTGGAACTCCTGGTTTGACGCTATGCTCTATAACCGTATGAGCGACAATCTCACCACTCTGCAATATGAGCTTATGAAGCTTCTCAGCGCAGTTACCACCTCGGGCAAGGGACAGACCGCTCAGTCGATGGAGCACGCCAGCGGCATGGTAACACCCACCTCCGTACGTGCGGCTGCTACTGTCATCACCTCGCTGCCTATCATCTGCTTGTATCCCTTCCTGCAGAAATATTTTGTTGCGGGTCTCACCATTGGCGGCGTTAAGGAATGATATGATCAAAAGCTGTCCGTTCGGGCAGCTTTTTTTTGTTTTCCTATTGAAATTTATAAAGCAGTATGATATAATAATGTACAAATAACACAATTACAACATACGGAGCGAGATGAATTATATGATAAATTCACATAAAACTATCGGAGTATTTATCAGCGGCATTGACTGGGAATATAAAAAGGAACTGTGCCGCTCCTTGAATATGGCTGCCAGAGGGTTCGGATTTAACTTACTGATATTCAGCTTTATCGGCAGGATAGGTGAAAAATATGACGACTACGGCAGATATGAGGACAGACTGCTTGACATTATCCCCTTTGAGCGCCTTGACGGCATAATTTTTGAAAACAGCAACATCTTTTCCGATGACATAAGAAAAAAGATACATCGCCGTATCGCAAAATGCAGCTGTCCCGTTGTTGCGATAAGTCAGCCCTGCGAAGATTTTTACGAGGTGCTGTTTGACAATAAGGTTGGTATAACGGAAATGGTGGAACATTTCACAAAGCACCACGGATTTACAAGAATTGGTTATATGTCGGGTATCGAAGGACACCCCGACTCTGTGGAAAGGCTTTCGGCTTTCAAAGCCGCTATGAAGAAAAACGGTCTTCCCGAGGAGGGCGAGGGCATTTTCCACGGGGATTTCTGGTACGGCAGGGGCGGCGAGGCGGCTGAGTTCTTCATTGAAAAGGGAGTTCCTCAAGCCATAATCTGCGCTAACGACCATATGGCTGTTTCGCTTTGCTCAGAGCTTGAAAAAAGAGGCGTAAGAGTACCCGAGGACGTATGCATTTCAGGCTGCGACGGTATGGAGGAGGGAAAAATTTTCTATCCCCGAATATCCACCATCGAGAGAAAGGTCTCAGACACTGCATATGCCGCTCTTTCAGTCATCGACGATCTGCTAAAAGGAAAAAAACGTGACAGAACGGTCATTCTTCCCACTCGGAACTGTTACGGATATTCCTGCGGCTGCGCCAAAGAAAAGCTGAGAGACGAATGTATCCGCAGAAACGGTATCCTTACAGGGGCGCGGACATTCAGATATCATATTTACGATACGGAAGCGGCTATGCTTGAGATGAACAGGGTCTCGGACATTGATCAGATAGCCGATACATTTGCAAGATATTGCTGCAATTTCGGAGGCTTTGAAAAATTCTTCCTCTTTGCATATTGCGATGAAAAGGGAACCGTTTCCTATGAGACAGCCTTTGACTCCCCTATGGTTCAGACAATTCCTGCAATATGGATGGATATGTACGGCACCTCGGAACGCCCCGAAGGCATTTTTTCCGTTTACGATCTCCTTCCCGAAGAGACGGGCGGCGAGACCTCCTGCTACTACATTTCTCATCTTCATTTCGGAAACCATTGCTTCGGTTACAGCGCTATTAAAATGGTCTCCGACGAGCCGTTCAATGAGTTTTATAACATATGGCTTTTAAATATTGCCGTTTCCCTGGAATCGCTGCTTCATAAAAATAATATCCGACGGCTTATGCGGGAGCTTGAAAGCGAAAGCATTCACGACAAGCTTACGGGTATGCTCAACAGGCGGGGCTTTGAAAAAAATGCTCAGACTGCTTTTGAAAAAGCAAGGAAAACGCCCTGTGAGGCGGCTGCAATCGTTATTGATATGGACAGGCTCAAACACATCAACGATGTTTACGGTCACGCTGAGGGAGACCTTGCAATAAAGACTCTGGGTCGCATTATTTCGAGCTGCTGCACCGAAAACGAGACGGCAGGTCGGACGGGCGGCGACGAATTTTATATTTTTGCTCCCGATTATTCCCCGGAAAAGGCTGAACGGTTCAGAAAAAGACTGAACGAGGGACTTCGGGAATTTAACCGCACGGGAAACAAGCCCTATACTCTGGGCGCAAGCTGCGGAATTTATTTAGCCCCCATCTCCGAGTACGCCTCCCTTGAAGAGCTGCTGAAGCTGGGTGACGAGCAGATGTACGCTGTTAAACGGGAAAGACGTATGGAAGATGATCTGAGACGATGATTAGACCGAAGCCTTTGCGGTATGCCGGGGCTTCGGTTTTTGTATGATATGACAAAAGCTTCCGTCGTATTTTGTCGTATCATACAAAATTATTCTGTTATATACTTTTTTCTTGAAATGGCATTGACATCTCAGAACAATTGTGCTATAATAAATATACCTACAAAACTATTGTTTTGTAGGTATATGATACAGATGTGAATTAACGGGGAAAAATGTTATTTGAAGCTTTCCGATGTTCCGGTAGTTCTGTAGAGCTTCTTGTATTCCGAGGGCGTACAGCCGTTGATGCTTTTAAATACTCGGTTGAAGGTGGTGAGGCTTGCAAAGCCTACCTGCATTGCCACGTCGGTTATGGAGCTGCCGCTTTCGAGAAGAAGAAGCTCGGCTTCTTTTATACGGCGGCGGTTAAGAAAGTTTATAAAGGTGGTGCTGCTGTATTTCTTGAATATCCTGGAAAAATGATAGGTGCTGTAGCCTGCTATGCTTGCAAGCTCCTCAAGGGTTATATCGTTTGCATAGTTCTGCTCGATGTATTTGAGGATAAGGCGGAACTTGTCCGCATATTTTCCGCCGTCGTCATATTTTATCTCGCTGAGCTGATACTCCTTTACCCTTGCAAGGAGCGTTACAAGCTTTATGTAGATATACACCTCGGTCACGTCGCTGAAATTTGAATAGAGGACATATATCTCCTCAAGGATATTGTTCATCGACCGAAGAAATTCCTTGTCATATGATGAATTTATCAGCATAGGCTCTGAGAGGACGGAGTAAAGCTCGGACAGGGCAGGATTTCCGATAAGCGAGTTGTTGTCGCAAAGGAAAATAAGCCTTCTGCCCGACTGGGCCTTCAGAGTGTGCAGCGTGCCTGCCGGTATGATAAGGATATCCCTTTCGGAAAGCTTATAGTCCTTTCCGCCGCATACCGCTTCAAAGCCGTTTGTGAGAGGCATTATTATCTCGACGGCGTTGTGCCAGTGGAGAGGATATTCCTCATTCTCGATATTGTCGTATAAAAGAACGCTTCGATTCTGAACATAGTCAACAGTTTCAAAATCGCCGTTAAGATGTACGATCATATGAGCCTCACCTTTCTTTTATAATTCATAAATTGATATTGCCTGATGTTTTACTCAAGATAATATGTATAAAAATTCTGCAAATTCCTTTTATGTTATTATTATAATAACACGCCTTGTAAAAAATTGCAATACATATAAACTGTTTTTTGTAGAAATACACAAAAGTGCAGTTGTGAAACAGCACAATATGTGAAATTAAAAGCGCAATAAACGGTTAGTAAATATCAGAGGTTTGTTATATAATTTATACAAACAATACGTCCGATGAACGCCGGAAGAATAATGCTCTTCTTTCTGCCTGCGTTTCAGGCGTAAATGCAGGTTTTAAAGAAGGTTGGTCATTATTATGAGCGTCAGCGTTTCTAAAAGGCAGTACAAGAATTTCGGAAACTGCATCTTTCTGGACAACGGCATTATCTCCCTGGGCGTGACCGTTGATGTGGGTCCGAGGATAATCTATTTCTCCCGCAATGGCAGGGAAAATGTTCTGTTCGAGGATATCGACCGCCGCTTTACCGAGCCTGCAGGCGAATACGGCTGCTGGGTGGCTTACGGCGGTCACAGGATATGGTGCGCTCCCGAGGTAAATCCTGAGACCTATTATCCCGATAACGGAAGCGTAAGCTACAGCATTTCCGAAAATAAGCTTATCCTGACGCCCCCCGTTACGCCCTTCGGCAAAGAATTTACCATCATTGTTGAGATGGACGATGCTGCTCCTGTGGTGAAGCTTACTCACAAGATAAAAAATATTTCCGAAGATGACGCAGAGTTTGCTCCTTGGTCGGTGACAAGTCTTTCCGACGGCGGCGTTTGTATGATTCCCGTTAATACCGCCAAAAGAGGCTATCTCCCTAACAGGGTAATGAGCCTGTGGGATTATTCCGATATCTACGACAGCAGGTTCAGAATGAGCAACTCGGAGGTCCGCATAAGGCAGGACTCCTTTATCCGTAAAGCCTTCAAGGCAGGCTTTAATCTTGAGGACGGCTTTGCGGTGTATGCGGTGAAGGATCAGATCTTCGCAAAATGCATTCCCGAATACAAGGACGTTTGCTATCCCGATTATTCCTGCAACTTTGAAGTATACACCAATAACCTTTTCCTTGAATGTGAGCTTCTGGGCGAGAAACGAAAATATGCAAGCGGCGAGGAAGCCGTCATTTCCGAACAGTGGTGCCTGCTGGACAACAGCGGCAATGCTGAGCCTTCCGATATGATGGACGATATCGGATGCCGCATTAAGGAACTGATAAACTAAAATATTATCCGAAAGGACGGGTATAAAAAATGGAAAAATATCTTGACAAGTCACTCTCCCCTCTTGAAAGGGCAGAAGCGCTGGTTGACGAAATGACCGTGGAGGAGCAGGCAAGTCAGCTGAGATACGACGCTCCTTCCGTTCCGAGACTTGGCATTCCTGCCTATAACTGGTGGAATGAGGGTCTCCACGGTCTCGCACGCTCGGGCGTTGCTACGATGTTCCCGCAGGCAATAGGTATGGCTGCTATGTTTGACACGGAGCTTGTGGAAAAGGCGGGAGACATTACCTCCACCGAGGCAAGAGCGAAATACAACGCATACACAAAGCACGGCGACAGGGACATTTACAAGGGTCTTACTATCTGGGCTCCCAACATCAACATTTTCAGAGACCCAAGATGGGGACGGGGTCACGAGACCTACGGCGAGGATCCTTTCCTTACCGCCGAAAATGGCAAGGCATATGTAAGGGGTCTTCAGGGTGACGGAGAAGTGATGAAAACTGCTGCCTGCGCCAAGCATTTTGCGGTTCACAGCGGTCCCGAGGCTATTCGTCATGAGTTTAATGCGGAGGCTACACCCAAGGATATTGAAGAGACATATCTTCCCGCATTTGAGGCGCTTGTTACGGAAGCAAAGGTCGAAAGCGTGATGGGCGCATACAACAGGGTCAATGGCGAAGGCTCCTGTGCAAGCAAGTTCCTTATGGGCAAGCTCAGAGAATGGGATTTTGACGGTTATTTCGTTTCCGACTGCTGGGCGATAAGAGATTTCCACGAGCATCACGGGCTTACTAAAAATGCGGTGGAATCTGCTGCTCTGGCTCTTACGGCAGGCTGTGATGTGAACTGCGGCTGTACATATGTGAATGTGCTTGCCGCTCTGGACGAGGGTCTTGTTACAAAAGAAGACATCAGAAAAGCCTGCGTTCATCTTATGAGGACACGCATAAGGCTGGGTATGTTCGACGACAAGACCGAGTATGACGATATTCCTTATGACATTGTTGCCTGCAAGGAGCATAAGAAGATATCCCTTGAATGTGCCGAAAAGTCTATGGTGCTTCTGAAAAACAAGGGCATTCTTCCCCTTGATGAAAATAAGCTAAAGACCATTGCGGTCATCGGTCCCAACAGCAACAGCAGAATTGCTCTCGAGGGCAATTACAACGGAACGGCGGACAGATACATCACCTTCCTTGAGGGTATTCAGGACAGGTTTGAGGGCAGGGTCATTTATGCTGAGGGCTGTCATCTTTATAAAAACAAGGTCTCGGGTCTTGCTCAGGCGGGTGACAGATATGCGGAGGCTGTGGCAGCGGCTGAAATCGCCGATGTTGTCATTCTCTGCGTGGGTCTCGACTCCACCATCGAGGGCGAGGAGGGCGACACAGGAAACGAATTCTCCTCCGGTGACAAGAATGATATCCGTCTCCCCGAAAGTCAGCGCATTCTCGTTGACAAGATAATGAAAACGGGCAAGCCCACCGTTGTGGTATGCGCTGCGGGAAGTGCTGTGAATACCGAATGCGACCCCGATGCTCTTATACACGCATGGTACCCCGGCTCAGAGGGTGGAAAGGCTCTTGCAAATATTCTTTTCGGAGATGTAAGTCCCTCGGGCAAGCTGCCTGTTACCTTCTATGAAAAGTCGGAGCTGCTCCCCGAATTTACCGATTATTCCATGAAGAACCGCACCTACCGCTATGCGGAAAACAACGTGCTTTATCCCTTCGGCTTCGGTCTTACTTACGGAGACGTTGTATGCACATCGGTTGAGTACAAGGACGGCATTGCCGAGGTAACTGCCGAGAACAGAGGAAAAACTGCCACCGAGGACGTTATTGAGCTTTACATCAAGGACTACAGCGAAAATGCTGTTTTAAATGTCAGCCTTTGCGGATTCAAGCGCATTCGTCTTGAGGCGGGTGAGAAGCTGACCGTTTCCATTCCCGTTCCCGAAAAGGCGTTTACCGCTGTTGACGATAAGGGAGAGAGAAAGCGCTTTGGCAGCAGATTTACCCTTTATGCAGGCACTCATCAGCCCGATGAAACAAGTGAAAAGCTCTGCGGCAGCAAGTGCGCCGAAACAGAGATCAATTTATAATTTTTATACATATGGAGGAAAAAACAATGAGCGAATATTTCAAGAACATCGGCAAGATCCCCTTTGAGGGCAAGAACAGCACAAATCCCCTTGCATTCAAGTACTACAATCCCGACGAGGTAGTTGGCGGCAAGACAATGAGAGAGC
>JAGAJF010000124.1 GCA_017829005.1 Oscillospiraceae bacterium
AATAAGAGGGTCGGAGCAGGATATTTCTATCCCGCTCTTTCCCGTTTTTGTGAGAGTTACCCTATCGCACAGGGACACAGTATGCATTACCGTTTCCAGCAGATGATAGCCGTCCGCTCTTCTGCCCGTAACGTCAAGATACAGGTTTATTTTAGCATTTGCATTAAGAGTAAGGCTGTCCAAAAAATGCCTCTCCTTTCAGCTTATGAAAAATCCGCACACATAGCTTTCTTTGGGACAGAAATCACTGATGGAATTTACTTTTGAGGGAGTTTTGCGGTTCGAGTATCTGTTGCACACGTCATAGCCCTGTCCGTTATTGACGATCGCAACGTAATGAAGCAGGGAACGCCGGGGCTTTGCCACCCAGTAGCAGAGTATACCCACCCTGACAGCGCCCATAACATTTACAAAATCGTCATAGCCCTTGGCTTTGACCGCAGGGATACGGCATTTTTCAAAAAGTCCCTCGACTTTCTTCGGGTCTGTTCCGAAAATGCCCCACATATTGAGAGCATAGCGGTCGATACCCAAGGAAATGACCGAAATATCGGGCTTGTGTCCCGCTGAGAGCAGGGCATTGTATATAGCTATTGCGCCGCAGCCGTTGTGGGACATTTTGCATATCCCCAGCCTGTAGGACGAGACTGCACAGCTTCTCTGACCATTTATCAGCCCTGCAGGCTTTCTAAGACGCCTGTTCTTTTCAAAGTTTCGCTTTGCAAGGGCGGGGGCGTTTTTCAAAAGCTCCTCTGCCGTTATCATCAGCCGTTACCCGTTTTCTGCTTGTCCAGGTCGGCAAGAAATTCTTTTATGCGCTCTACGGCGGTCATTATGTGCTTGAGGGAATATGCATATGAAATTCTTATATATCCCTCGCCGCAGTCACCGAAAGCATTTCCAGGAACCACAGCAACATTATGCTCGTAAACCAGCCTTTCGCAAAATTCCTCGCTTGTAAGTCCTGTGGACTTGATGCAGGGGAAAACGTAAAATGCTCCTCTCGGCTCGAAGCAGGTAAGACCGATATCGTTAAGTGCTTTCACAAGCCATCTTCTGCGGATATCATACTCGTCACGCATTTTTGCAATGTCCTCGTCACAGTTTTCCAGCGCTTCGATAGCTGCATACTGTGAAACGGTGGGACTGCTCATGATGCCATACTGATGAATTTTCAGCATCTGCCTGATAATAGGCTCGGGGCCTGCCACATAGCCCAGTCTCCAGCCTGTCATTGCATAAGCCTTTGAAAAGCCGTTGACAAATATGGTGCGCTCCTTCATTCCATCTATCTCGATAATGGAGCAGTGCTTTGAGCCGTATGTAAGTGAGCTGTAGATCTCATCGGAGAGGATAAGGATATTCGTATCGCGAATGACATCCGCAATTGCTTCAAGATCCTTTCTTTCCATAATAGCTCCAGTGGGATTGTTGGGATAGGGCAGGATAAGAAGCTTTGTCCTGTCGGTTATCTTTTCTCGGAGCATTTCGGGAGTGAGCCTGAACTCGGTCTCGGCGGTGGTCTGAATGGATACAGGCACACCTCCGCAGAGAGATACTATGGGAGCATAGCAGACAAAGCAAGGTTCAACGATAAGCACCTCGTCGCCATTTTCGATAAGCGTTCTGATAGCGATATCAATTCCCTCGGAACCGCCTACAGTAACGATTATCTCGTCAGTATCGCTGTATTTCACGCCCGTATTCTTCTCTATATTTCTGCTGATAGCTGTTCTCAGCTCGGCAATTCCCGCATTTGCGGTGTATTTGGTCTTTCCCTTTTCAAGAGATGTTATGGCAGCCTGCCTTACGTTCCAGGGTGTCTGGAAATCAGGCTCACCCACGCCCAGAGATATAACATTATCCATCTGAGCGGCAATATCAAAAAATTTTCTTATTCCCGAGGGCTTCATCACCCTGCACTTCTCGGAAATAAGTTTATCGTAATCTATCACGGAGATACGAAGCCCCTTTCATCTGCGGCTTCCTGTTCTATAAAGAAGCCTTGTTCCTTGTACTGCTTGAGTACAAAATGGGTGGAGGTGGAAATCACGCCTTCCATTGAGGAAAGTCTCTGAGCCACAAAGAGAGCAATTTCCTTGTAGTTTGTTCCTCTGAGGGTAACGGCAAGGTCAAATGAACCCGACATAAGAGTTACCGAGTCTACCTCGTCAAATTCCATTATCTTGCGGGCAAGCTCGTCAAAGCCGAATTCCTTCTTGGGCTTTACCTTGACCTCAATAAACGCAGTTACCGAATTTTTGTCCGCCAGTTCTTCATTTATGATAGCGTTGTAGCCCTTGATAACGCCTTTTTTCTCATAGTCGGCTATCCGTGCCGCGACATCTTCGGGGGTAGTTCCCAGCATTACCGCAAGCTGCTCGTCAGAAAGTCTTGCATTTCCCTTTAAAAGCTTGATGAGAGAATCCATAATAATCCTTCCTTTCTTTGCATATCCGAAGGTCTGTTTATGACGCACTTTCTCGGATATACACGATTTATTATACTCCATTTTCAGGAATTTGTCTATAGCATTTTATGAATTTTTAAAATTAGTACAATACATAAACTTTACTTCTCAGCACTTGACATTTTTCTTACGAGTGGTATAATTATTATAGACTTGGCAAAATTCGCCTGTAAGCGACGGATTTTCCATATAAATTGAAAGGTTGGTATTTAATATGTCAGCAGAATTTATCGTTGAAACCTCCGCACGTCACGTACACGTTACACAGGAGGCTCTTGAAGTGCTTTTCGGCAAGGGCGCCACTCTCACAAAGAAAAAGGATCTTTCTCAGCCCGGTCAGTTTTCCTGTGAGGAAAGAGTTGAGGTAGTAGGTCCTAAGAAGTCTCTCGCAAACGTTTCTATTCTTGGCCCCGTAAGAAGCGCAAATCAGGTTGAGCTTTCCGCTACCGATGCACGTTCCATCGGCATTGCCGCTCCTATCAGAGAGAGCGGTGACGTGGCAGGCTCGGGTGCCTGCAAGCTGGTTGGTCCCTGCGGAGAGGTAGAGCTTTCCGAGGGCGTTATCGTTGCAAAGCGCCACATTCACCTTACTCCCGCTGATGCTGAGGAGCTTGGCGTTAAGGACAAGGATGTTGTATGGGTGAAGATAGACACCGACGGAAGAAAGGCTATTCTCGGAGACGTTGTATGCCGTGTTTCCGACAAGTTCGCAAGAGCTATGCACATCGACACCGACGAGTCAAACGCTATTTCCGCTTGTCCCGGTCTTATGGGTACTATCTACAAGGCTTGAGTTAATTTACATAAGTTGACAGGCTTCTGCACGAAAATGCAGAAGCCTGTTTTTGGTTTATTCGGATATTTATTCATCGTAGTTAACGATCACTTCGTCCTCTTCCGAAACCGATGTCTCCTCGGAAAAATCGTTTATATCTATCTCCATCGGCGTACCGTTATTGTCAACAAACTGCATATATACGGGTTCACTTCCGCATACGCCGATTACAGCGTTTTCGTCAATGTTGTCCCCTGTGGAAACATACAGCTCGGTAAAGCCCGACATAAGAATTGTACGGCAATAATATTCATTTGCAGGATCGTCATTGCGTTCAAGCTCAACAGCGGCGCACATATCGCCGTTAAGAGAAGTGCCCGCAAAGACAACATTTCCCGAAATATAGGGCATAAGGGAGAAATACTGCTCATTGTCCAGGATAACAAGCGTTTTGTCAGGCTCCCCTCTCTCATTTACAGCATACCGCTTCTTTTCAAATTCGGCACCCGGCAGGATATCCTCAAGCAGCCTCTGAACTGTGCTGCTGTCAAACTCCGTATGATAATATACCGTTTCTCTGTTCTCAAGGTAAGTTCTTATCTTCTCATTCATCTTTTCATCGGAAGGCTCAAGGTAATAGCTGCCTGTTCCCTTTATATCATTGAAGATTTCTTCGGTGTCCGCTTCCATTGCTTCGAAAAGCTCCGAATGGTTCACACCACAGTCATAGATAAGCCAGCCCTTGTCTGTTTTCTCGGCAAAATAGCCTGTGTTGTCGGCGTAAAGCACCGATGAGACCTCGATGCTGTTCTCGTCGTGTTCTAACAGATTGTATGTCATAAATGGCATAATATATTCCTTGCCCGTCTGAAGCTCTCTGAGGTCATAGGCGGGAACGGAAAATTTGATAGTCTCATTTTCAAGGCTGTCTAAGCTTTGTGAAAAGCCCTCCTCCGCAAAACATTCCAAAGGCTTTATGCTGTAAACGATCTTGCCGTTAGCATACTGCTTGGAAGCAACTCTGAATCTCACTACCGCCTGCCAGTCCGTAAGATATACATTCTGATTTTTCGTATCGGAGCTGTGATCCCAAATAAGCCCCACATTGCCGCTCAGGTCTCCGGCAGCTTCATATTCAAATCTGTCAACGAAGTCAGACAGCTTAGCCTGTGAACCGTTTTCCTCGATATATGCGGTAGGCTCGGAAGATACATCACCCGTGGTCCTGCTCATTACAGAATCCGAAGTTATTCCCTTGGTATTTATATACGCCAGAGCGGCAAAGGCGGCAATGCCTATTACGGCAGCTGCCGAACACATTGCTGCAATGCGGCTGCGGGTGCTTTTTACTCTTATCTTACGCTTGGCGATAAGCTCGCCCTTTTCAAAATGAAAGAGGCTGTCAAAATCAGAGGGCTTGCCGGCATTTCGGTCAAACTGTTCCATATATTTTCTGTTCCTGCTCATACCGTTTCCTCCTTTAATATTTTTTTCAGCTTTTCTCTGCCCCGCATTATCCTTACCCTGACCGTTGATTCCTTCATACTGAGAAGCTTTGCTATTTCCGCTGTGGTGCAGCCTTCATAGTAAAACAGGTGTAGCGGCACTCTTTCCTTTTCGGGAAGCTCCATCATCGCATAAAAAAGTTCGCTTTTTTCTCCGAAATCCTGCTCATAGCTGCCCTCCTCAGGCTCATCCCTGCGTATCGTCCGTGTAAACCAGCCTGAACGGAGATTATTGCGGCAGGTATTCATTGTTACGGTTATAAGCCATGGTCTGATGTGAGCCTCGTCGGTGAGCTTGTCCATATTCTGATAGAATTTCAGAAAAACGTCCTGCATAATATCGTTGGAATCGGCACTATTTTTCATCATCGTAAATGCCACGGAATAAACCATTCTGCTGTACTCCTCAAAGACCCTGCGGAAACGCTGTTCCCCCATATTACTCATTGACAGGCTCACCCCCTTTTTTGTCCCTCTGATAATAACACACCTGAGGAGACGGAAATGTTACACTTTTCCATAATTTTTTTCGTCATAGCACACTTGGAATATATGTGTTATTTTCACAATTATAACAATATATGTTTGTAGGATATAACGAAACTCATAAATACCGCAACTTTTGTTCTGAATAATATTGACAATTTAGCACTTTTGTGCTATAATTATATCAAAGCAATGGAGCTGTGCAACTGCAGCAACTCCATTGTGATATTTATTATGCCTGCTCTGCACGGTGTTTTTCCCGTTCAAGCCTTTCAACTGCCAGCTTTTGGGAATTCTCCTCAAGTGAGCGTCTGCTGGGCTTGTGAAGCTCCTCGTAGGTTTCCACAAATTCCATAGCGTCCGAAGCGTTCAGCGGCTTGCTCATAAGGAAGCCCTGGATATAATCGCACTTCATTTCTGCCAGGATATTGTACTGCTCAATGGACTCAACGCCCTCAACCACAGTCTTGATACCAAGGTTCTTGACCATATCAATGATGGAGCCTGTTATCTGGTAATCCTTGTGCTTGCTGCATATCTCGTCAACGAAGGATTTATCCACTTTAAGGGTCTTGATAGGCATATCCTTGAGATAGCCGAATGATGAATAGCCTGTGCCGAAGTCGTCGAGGGCAAGTGCAATGCCCATATCCGCAAGCTTCTGAATGGTATCGTTGTTGCCGTCGATAAATTCCACGAGGCTTGTCTCGGTGATCTCTATCTGAATGTTTGCGGGATCAACCTGGAAAACGTTGATGGTACGGCGGACCTTATCAATAAAATCCTTGCGCTTGAGCTGAACGGGAGAAACGTTTATGGACATTATAATGTCGGGGTTTATCTCGTTCATGCGCTTGAGGAAGCGGCAGCCTGTTTCGAATATCCATGTTCCGATCTCAACGATAGCACCTGTTTCCTCGGCTATCTGCACGAAGGTGAAGGGAGGAACGCTTCCAAGCTCCTCGGACTCCCATCTTACAAGCACCTCGAAGCCGTGGATATCGCCGTTCTGAACGGAAATGATAGGCTGGAAATTAAGGAACATTTCATTATTTTCCAGAGCCTTGTTTAGCTTCTGGGCAATAGTCGCCTTGCTGAGCACGGTCTGGTGGAGGGAGGCATTATAGTAAGATGTTCTGCCCTTGCCCTTTTCCTTTGCACGGCTCATTGCGATATCAGCGTCTCTGAGCAGCATATCGGGGTTGGTATCATCATCGGGATAGATGGAAATACCTACGGAAAACTGCACGTAAAGCTTGTCGTTAAGTATCTCCACAGGCTCGATGAACTCATTGCGGAGGTTTCTGATAAGCTCGTCGATTATTCCGAAATCATCATTCAAGTCGGCAAGGATAACAAATTCGTCGCCGCTGAATCTGAACACTCTGGGTACAACGGCTTTAAGGCGCTGACCGAAAATTTTAAGAAACTCGTCGCCGTGACGATGACCGAGAGTCTCAGTTATCCACTTGAAATTGTCGATGTCGATAAACAGCAGAGCAAATCTCTTTCTTGACTCGTCTCTGCTCACCATCAGATCCTCTATGTACTCGTACAGCTTGTAGCGGTTCTGAAGTCCTGTGGTGGGGTCAAGGGTCATATAATCGTCAATGACCGCGTTTTTGTCCTGAAGCGTCTGAGCAAGATCATCAACGGATTTGGCAATAAGTCCTATCTCGTTTTCAGAGGAGGAATTTATGCGGAAGTTGTAGTTTCCTGCTGATATCTCAGCGATGGAATTGGATATCTCGGGAATATCCTTAGCCTCGTGACGTATAACGTTCAGTGTTGCAATAAGCTCAAGCACAAAGAGGCAGGCAAGTATGATTATCTGCTGGGAATACATTCTTGTGAAGCTTCCGTCAGCCACCCTGCCGTCAAATACCGTAAGTACCCTGAGTCCGCCGGAGGAGACCTGACACATTGCATAGCTTGTGGTTTTTCCCGACTTGAACTCAACTATGGTACCTGTTGCAGAGATATTTTCCGCAAGAGTGCTGAGACCGTCTTCCGCATTTCCGGTAAGCTCATTTATTCGCTCAACGTTTTTCGGTTCGCAGAGAACCTTGTTCGACGGGTCAAGAACTGCTGAATATACACCCTCTGTATATATACGGCGGCCAATATTTTCTGAAAGCATTTTTGCTGAAAACTCTATTCCCGCACAGCCAACAAATTCTCCGTCAAGCCTTACGGGCATTACAATGGCTATCTGCGAATCACATTCCGCAAAGCGCTTGTAGGAATCGTTTATCACATAGACCATGGGATTATCCAGAGAGGATTTTTCCGCATCGGAAAACCATTCGTAATCCTCGGGGAAGATAGTTCCCGATACGCCGCCGTCAGCGAAAAACTCGCCGTTTCTTTCGGAAACGCACCATATAGCCGCAGGTCTGCCATAGGAGGACATAAGCTTATCCATATCCTCAAACACAAAACTGCTGTCCGCTGTATCGGGGTTGTTCAGGAGCTTTGCCGTATCACTGCTTGCCGCAAGTATCCGAAGGCTGTCGGACATACTGCTTATATACTCCACAACTGCATCCGAAGCATTCTCGGATGAATTTACCATTACCGAATTTACATCGCCGCTTATGTTGCTTTTGGTTATAATGAAGGTCATTCCCATAAACAGGGCAACAAATATTACATTAAAAATGAAAATAAGCGCAATTATTCGTTTTATAAAGCTTGCCTTAAAAGCGTTTTTTATCATAAATTTCCCCGTTTCTGCGGATTCCCCCGCAAAAGATAGAACTTAAAAATAACAACGGACGCACCGTACATTCATATATTTATAAGTATATCATATGAATTTGCTTTTTTCAAGAGGAATGATGAAACATTGCACTTTTTAACAAAAAATTAACATCTCTTCCGCTTGTTTTGAATATATTGTAA
>JAGAJF010000125.1 GCA_017829005.1 Oscillospiraceae bacterium
CTTACCGACTGCATAAGTATATCTATATCAAGCTTTTCCTGAAAAATCGCCGCTCCGCAGAGAACCGATATGCTTGTACCTTGGTAAAATCTCTGAAGTTCATCTATATTTTTCTGTGCCGCTGTCAGATCATATCGTTTCATAAATTATACCCCATTCAAGTCGTTAGTGTGATAACTCTATTTTTCTGAATTCATCGCCTCATAATAACATATTATCATTAAAATATCCATTTTATCCTTATAATGTTTTTATTAAAATCGGATTAGAATTATTATATCACACAGATAGATCTGCTGATTTCCAAACATGCTGTGAAGTACATGAACGATCTGTTATATGTTAGTATTTTTTGAGACTAAACCATTCAAAAAACATCAGATAATATTCCAATATGGGAAATACTTTCCGAATATATCGTCTTTGATACGAAAGAGAAATAACGAAGGCTGGCCGCAGCTATTCCGATCAACTGCTCAACATCAGCAAAGACAGCCGTTTTCTTAAATATAAATCGCCTTCCCTACAGTTCCTCTGAGTCAGAGTTACCGCAAAACAGTCACATATTCGGTGGGCAATTCAAGCTGCTTTCCGCCCTCAAGTGCAGAATTAAACACAGAATAAATATTATCCTCCATAACTGTCATCTTATCATTCAGTTCCGAAGGCATAGGACAATTGCAGTAAATCGCAGCTGCAATATAATCGTCGTCACCGACCGAAATAACAGAATATACCTTATTCTCATCAAGGGGAATGCCGTTTATTGTGATTTTCCCAAGTGTATATGTCCCGTCCCCGTTGTCGGTCAGATCGTACTCCATACCACTTGCAACAGGTATCAGATTTTCATGCCTGATTGGATCTGAACCGTCATCTTTAACATTTACAAGCCATTCCATAAGCTTTGTAAGCTCGGCTCCCGTAAGCTCACCGCTTCTGAATATAAGTCGGTTCGCCATAAGCCAGTTAAGCTGCTGCCTTGTATATTCACCCTCAAATACGGGTGCAGTAACAACGCTTGAGTAACCGATCGCAATGTCGCTTCCCCACTGTCGGCGTATGGTGTTTACAACTGCAGAAGCAGCGGGACTGCCATGCTCGCCAAATGCGTAGTCATATGCTGTATTCTGAGTTGTAATGATCTCGGAAGCTTCGGTATTCCTTGCGGTGGTAAGCTGAGCGTTAAAATCCGAATAAGCCTCCTTAGCACCGTATTCGCCGCCTATCATTTTCTGCACCACATTTTTGGAAACAGCGAACATCTCGGTAGATGCCAGACGCATATACAGATGGTTGCGGTCTATACAGTCCTTGACCTGTGAAAAAACGTCGTTTATCTCAATATTCACATTTTTATTGTAGCTGAGCACTGCATTATCCGTAGCTGTATGCCGCTGTCCTTCCTCACTGAATATGGCTTCAAGTATCTTCATAACTGCAGCAAGCTTTTTCTCGTCCTGCTCCACTGACTTGTTTACAGCCACCTGACAGGTAGGATAGGTAAGGAGCCAGTTGTCCTCAGCAGTTTCTCCGAAATAAGGCAGCATAACAGCGTTTATACCATCGTCTTTTCTGAGCACGGCACAGTCGCTGGCAGTAGCCCTCATAATAGCAGTTTTTCCTTCAAGCAATTCTGATTTCATTTAGGCAAAGGACATTTGGATATCTTCGGGTCTTATCATGGTGTCCTTCATATACTGCTCAAACTTTTCGAATACAGCAGGCCATACCTTATCGTCAAGTCCTACCTGAGCGTCCACAGTCTCGCTCTCATATTCCGCACGCCACATAGTTCCGTCCATTGTCATAAGCTCGGGGATCGCACTGCCCTGAAGTGCCTCCATGCAGGAGTAATCCTCACGATAGTCGTTCACATAACAGCGCAGTCCAAGCTCGTCAAATCTGCGGCAGGCTTCTGCAAATTCAGAATAGTTTGTGGGCAGGGCTATACCGTATTCCTCAAAAAGGTCGGCATTGGCAACGTAACCGTCCACCTCTGCGCACATAGGCAGCCAGCGTACTGCGCCGCCCTGCTCTCTGTTATAATCAATATAGCTGTCGTAGAAGCTGCCCGCCACATCGGTCTGGCTCAGATCCATAAGCATATCTGACATATGTGCAGCGTCATTCAGTGAAAAGCGGCGGCAGGTGATTATGTCGGGCAAAGCTCCCCTGGCATCAAGGTCTGTATAGTAATCCATAGTGTTGTATCCCACAACAAAGGTGAAATCTATATCCGGGAACCTCTGCTCCAGCCATGGAGTAAGCTCCTTGGTCATAGCCTTGTCCCACAGGTACATTGTTATCTCAACATTGTCATTGTCTTTTTTTCTGTCGCAGCCCGTAACTCCAAAAAGCATCACAGGTACCATCAGTGCGGCGATAATTCTTTTATTCATATTTATCCCCTTTTCAGCAATATCCGGTTTACTTGAGTGTAATGTAATTTTCCGGTTCAGATAATGTGCCGCCGTCCTTGATGTATGCGGTCCATGCTGCCTTTACTCTATCTTCTTCTTTCTCGAACACACGATTTTCATCTTCGAGAAATACATTCATATAAGCTGCAATATTCAAGCATGTCACCTTGAATGTATCCTCGTCACCGATCTCCCTGTCATCTCTGAGAACACGCAGAAGAGTATATTTTCCGTCTGTTTCCTGCACTTCAACAGATATTCCGCTGACAGTAGGCAGAGATCCTCTGTTAAAGGGCGTAATGCCGCCTTCATAGCCCTCCACATATGCCCTGACAAGCTCCTTCAGCTGTGCACCTGTCATCTCTGACTGCCATGCACAAAGCGGATCGGGTATTATCATATTACCCGCCATTTTCTCGGTATAATCAGCCTTAAAAACGGAACCCATAAAGCTGTATGCGGGTGCGATAAGCACATCACTGTCATAAAATCCACGCAGAGTATTTGCCCTAGCGGAATTGGATTCATTACCGCCATTCTTATGGAATATATTGGAATATCCGCGATCCATAGAAATACTATATCTTCGGAAGAGTCCTTAGTCTGCTTGAGCTGCGCATCAAATGCCTCATACGCCTGCTTGGCATTATATTCACCCAGTATCATCTTGGAAACAACATCCTTTGACACCGCAAAAAAATCATTTGAAGCGATGCGGATATACATATGATTCTGCTTGATAAGAGGGATCAGATCATCAAGATAAGGTGACAGCTCAAGCTCAACATTCTGACTGTAGGAAATAATGTCCTCTCCCTTTGCAAGGGCGTTCTGTCCTTCCTCGGAAAGCATAACGCTAAGCACCTGCAAAGCCTTTTTCCTGACGTGATTTGTCATTCTCAAGGTCTTTGTTGAGCGCCACCTGAAAAGCAGGATATGTAAGCAGCCACTGTTCTCCGTCCTGTCCGAAATACGGCAAAAATACAGCATTGATATTGTTGTGATTAAACGCTACAGTATTTGACCCGCCTGAACGGATAACAGCTGCCTGTCCTTCGGTGAACATTTCTATAACAGGGTCATAGGAAAGCTCAATATCACCGGGATGAATATCAGCGTCCTTAATAAACTGTTCCATACGCTCAAACGCAGCAGGCCATATAGTGTCGTCAAGTCCTACTGTGTTCTCCGAGGGGTCTTCGTAGCTGCTGCGTCACATACGACCCTCCATAGAGGTTATCTCAGGAATGGACAGACCCTGCAGCACCTCCATGCAGGTATAATCATATTCAAAGTCGGCAACAAATCCTCGGATACCGACTTCTTCAAATGCCTGACAGGCAGAGATAAAGCTGTCATAATCGGTGGGCAAAGGGATATTGTATTCATCAAACAGAGCCTTGTTGGCAACAAGACCGTCCACCTCACCGCAGAGCGGCAGCCAATTTATGGTACCGTCAGCATTGGTAAAATTCCCCAGATATGACTCGTATATTGCACCTGCCTCCTCGGTAGTGGACAGATCCATAAGCTGATCCTTTAGACCAGCCGCATCATGCAGGGAAAATCGGCGTGATGTGATAATATCGGGAAGCTCACCGCATTCATTCATAAATTTATAGAAATCAAGGTCATTGTTGCCAACAACAAATTAGATGTTGACATCGGGAAGCTGTGATTGTATATATGGTGCATAGCTTTCATAAAGAGCGGTGCTCCACAGATAAACAGATATCGTTTCCTCATCTTCCTTTGTATTATTTGCTCCGCAGCCGACAAATACCATTGCTGACATGAGTACGGCTGCTGCAGCTGATAACCTTCTGATTTCAGTGTTCTTTTTCATTATTTCTCCTTTTCCGACAAACCTTTGCTGTCATAATTTTTTTGCAAAAACGAATAAAAAATTATTTTTTATTCTTCTTCAAGATACTACGAAATTGCAGACATCAGTTCATTTACATTGATAGGTTTTGAAATATGCTCGTTATTACCCGATGGTAATACCAAGATTATTCATTCCTTCCGATACCTCATAGCCGTCTATTTCAGACATAATTATATCCGACAGTACCAAAGATATTTCATTTGCTTCCTTTTACAGTATATCAATATCGCCGCTATCAGTTTCAATAAAATCATATTTATCACGGAGTAATTAAGTAAGAATATTTTTGTCTTTGACAACAGCTGCAATATTTCGGTTTACTCATTAACTTCAAAAAAGATTTAGTTATAATTTTATTATATCACATTCAGTCAGATAAGGTCAACTTTTAACGGAAATAACTGTAGATTTTACATTTATTGCAACGAATAGAAATATTTTATTTATATTCGCGCACAGGCGGCATATCAGAGCATAATGCGTCCCCTGTATTGTCAAATAATACCCCTGCAATAAGTCCGATCATGGGCAGCTTTGCACCGTAGGGAATAAATGTCGTTGTTAAAATTGTAATTCTGCGGTCACGTTCGTTCTCAAAAGTACGGCTTGCAATAACGCCCTTGCCACGGGGATATCGTGGTTTTTGACTTCTGATTTACGCTGTTCACCATTTTGTGGGAACGGGTATTTGTAAATATCATCATCAAGTCAGGCACTCCCAGCTTGTTCTCAAAATCCGACGGCATCTTTCGTCTTGCATTTATATTTGCAGCATATATCCTTATGATTTTAAATTTCAAAAAGCTTTCAGAAATTCTATTGTTTTTGATAAAGAAGAGGGGCAGCAGCAGGTTCAGCTTACTCTTGAAGATGAGCTTGGGCAAAAATCCGAACAGACAGCTTTTATTAACTGGAAATCGGAAATATATACCGGATACTCATTTCTTTTAGATACCAATTCTTCAAATGGATCTTCCGATGCTGATTTTTTAATCGATACCGAGAGAAGCGTATGCTTTATCCGTCTGAACAGTATGAGCGGAGATACGGATAAATTTTCAGCTGACATAGAAAAAATCCCAAGTGATATAGAAAACATTATTTTGGATCTGAGAGGAAATTCCGGCGGATATCCTATGTTCGCAAGAGAAAATGTTTATTCCAAGCTTTTTTCAAGATCTGCTTATATTGAAACACGCTCTACCGTTTCCAAAAGCAAATATAATATTTTTTTTGATAAAAAATTTGATGAATTAAATTCGGATGTAATGTCTGTTATATAAGATAACGATGATAAAAAAGTATATTCAATAACAGACAATTATATAGGAAAGTCACCAAATTCACGAGATGTGTATATTCTGACATCACATAATACTGCTTCAGCAGCCGATGAACTGACTGCAGCAGCAAAATGCAGCGGGACTGCAGTTGTAATTGGCGAGAATACAGGCGGAGAGGGTATCGGATTAAACTCCTCTGTCATCATTCCGTTAAATATAAGCGGATTATGTTTAAGATACAATTCAGCCGAATCAAAAAATCCCGATGGAAGCATAAATTCGATTTATGGCACATCACCCGATCATTATTCCACATTAACCGAAAACAACTATATGCTTCGGCAAGAAATAATAGATTCAGAAAATGACCCCTCTGAATACGAAACCGCCTTAAATGGGACAACGTCCTCATAGAGACCCTTGAAATCATAAAAGAAAAAGGATAATGCCGAATGAACCGCTAAATCAACTGCCACTATTGACGGTGAGCCTTTCGAGACCCGAAAAAAAGAGAGCCTATTCCTAAATGGTAATTATGCGTGGATAGACGCTCAATCATTAAATGTTATTGAGCGGACTGTTGTTATTGATTATTATATGGAATAAATTTTGTAATAAAAGCCGCTGGGTTGATTCTTTTTATATCCCGCCGCAGAACTCAATAAATTCCTTTGAGATAAGCTTTTTTCCGTTTGCGGTGATATTATGCTCCGCAATTTCGGGATAATATTCAAGTCCGTGAATTATCACGGGAAGCTCTCTTCCGAATTTACGGGCAATAACTCCCGACTTATGCAAAAGCTTTACCGCAGACGCCGCCAGCCGATACTCTCCGCCGCAGCCCGCATATTTTATAAATACTCTGTTATCCTTACCGAAAAGAGGCTGATCGTTCTGCAGCCAGCAGGCATAGTTCCACCTTGCTTCGTCATCGTCAAAGCTGTCAATATTGCTGCAGCAGTTTTCTTCGGTATTATAGCCAAGATATAGCTCTGAGCTCCCCTCCCCCTCGTTTGTCTCTATGTAAAGCGAAAGGACATACACATCTTCGGGGATATCGTTCCAGTCCGATATGATTTTTCCCATTTGCTCAGCCGCCTTCGGAGCTGAAAGATACTGCCTTTTGCCGTATGCCTTTGAGGGAATTAACCGTCCCGAATCATCTTCCAAGCCTGTCACATTGCCCTCTTCGTCATAGCAGTAAAAATACTTCACCGGACGAAAAACTAAACTACAATTCCAGTTGTACTCAACATAATTGAAAAATATCATTACCGACTGCTTTCTGCCATTTTCATCATAGTCATAAAGACAAAGATCTTCAAGATTTGTCATAAATCCGCCGAAAGGCTTTTTGAATGCGCTGTACATATAGGTGTAAAGCAGCCTGTCCTCGGAATATTTTGAAACATAGAGACGGGTGTTTAAATGCAGCTCGTCACCGCACAGACCGAACATAAACCCATCACGTTCGAAAATATACTCCTTCGCGCAAAGGCTGCTTTTAACGCTTCCCGAGACGTATTTTTCCGAGCAGACAAGCTTATCATCCTTATCAAAAAGATATCGGTAATAATTCTTTCCCACAGGCGGCTTTTTAAGCTTTTTTCCCCTTGATACGTTAGTTACTGCTATTTCCATTGCGTCACCGTCATGATAGATGCCTCGGTGGAGAGTAAGTCCTGCGCAGGAACCGTATTCCTCTCTTGCAGCACTTTTTTCGCAGTTTTCAAAAATTCCCGAAAGCTTTCCACCGAAATATTCATTCACAATATTCCGACAAAGCCCTTTCTGCTCTCTGACAAAATTTCCAAGCTCTTCCTGGGAATATTCACAGTATTTCATTAAAATTTCACCCCTATTAAAATCCGCCCCGATGGGATATCTCATCAGGGCGGAAGCAGTTTACTTTATTTCGGGACCCGTGTAATCATCATCTGACGAGTCTTTTTTCTCAAGAGATATCTTACCCTCGGAAGTGTTCTGTTCTTCTGTGGGATCTGTGTTAATCTCCTCCATTCCGCCGTAAGGGGGAACAGTGGACTGAAAATTATCCTGAGGATATGCGTGATAGCTGCCGCTTGTGCCTGTGCCGTTATCTGCACGCTGATAGGGCATAGAGTTTGCAGCATTCTGCTCGGGGAAGGGAACGCCTTGCGCAGCCTTGCCGAACATACCGCAAAGCTCGTCGGAGGTAGCAATGCCTGTAGCCATAGCCTTTTCTCTCATACAGCAGTAAAACTCTGCATATGTAGCATACATATAAGGATAAAGGAAAATAAGACCTGCCATTGTAATGATACTTCCCAGAGAAACACCCACAAACTGTCCGATTGTCGATCCTGCGAAAGCCGCAAGGAAAAGCCAGCCGATAAAGGAAAGCTGCAGTCCGAAGTAATGCGCCTTTTCGCCCTTCATAGTCTGAACGCTTATCTCAAAGGCTCTCTTCTGAGGCATCTGAGGATTTTCTGCAAGAAGATAAGGAACCATTGTATAGGACAGCTTCTTGATAAGCTGTGGGATAATAAACACGCAATAGCCCAGCATTGCAAGCATAAAGCTGCCTAGTATTTCCATACTTACAGACATCATATCATCAAACGAGGCTGGATCCAGATCGCCCGAATTTGAAAAAGTATTTACCATTGAAACACCAAAGAAAATAAAGGGAATAATTCCCAGCAGTCCCCAGAGCCAGATCTTCAGGTCATAGAGGAACATTGTCTTAACGGTATTGCCGAATTTTCCGTTTCCGAACTGACTGAAAATATTGCCCACCTGAGCATTGCCCATTCTTGCGTCAAGGTAGAAGCGGTTGTGACCTACCGTAAGCGGATTTGCAAAAAGCAGTCTGTAGAGGAAGGAAAACAGTATTGACAGCAGAACGATAACAGCTACTGTGCCGACAATGACCGACAGAACACTGTCAACGTCACTTGAGGAAACATCTCCGAAGGCTTCTTCAAATATCTTCTCGAACTCCTCAGCCATTTCTTCTCCTGCAGCAGCACCGGCGCTGCTGTTTTCATTGATAAAATTTTCGATATCCTCCTCGGAATCAAAATTAAACTCCGAACCGCTGCCTGTCGAGCTTGAAATATAGTTGTTCATTAACTCGCTGACATCATCCTGATCGGTCTTGTACTGAGAAAGCAGACCTCCCGTAAGTATCATAACGATAAGCGAAGCTCCCAGAGCAGCCCAATAATAGCCGCTGAGCATTCTCTTAGCATTTTCTTTAAGCATTGAAATGCTCCACATAAAAATACCCCGTCCTTTCAAAACAGTTGATTTGCGTTTAACGCAACAATTTTATTTTATCATATTTGTAAAGAAGTTGCAATAGTTTTAACGATTTTTAATGTATATTTAATGAAGGCGTTTGGCGCCCATTTTGGATAATAATTACAAAATACGGCGAAGACATGCTTCGCCGTATCAAAAAAATTATTCGGACTTGAACTGTGAGGGGTGTCTTGTAAAGAAGTCCACCTTCGGCTCAAGGAATTTCAGCTTGTGACTGTCTGTGCCCAGCATTTCCGAAAGTGTGCCGAAAATGTTGTCCCAGCTCCAGAGGCTTTCGTCAAGGTTCATATAATCCCTTACCATCTCCGTACCGCGGGGTGCAAGGGGGTGGAGCAGCACAGCGGCAGTCTTTATCATATGGAAGGTGTCAATAAGGTACTGTCTGCGTGCGCTGTCGTCCTCGGACTTGTCAGCCTCGTTCTTTGCCTTTGCCATATACTTGCTTGCCTTTCTGATGTAGGAATCAAGCACATATGTGACCTGGTGGAACTCGGTCTTGTACATAAACCTCTCGTACTCGAGAACAGCTTTCTCAGACTCAGCCATAATGTCCTCGGAAACGCTTCCAAGGGGCATTACGCTGTCATAATACTTCTGAACATCATAGAAGCAGGTGCGGATAACTCGGTTGAACACGTTTGAAAGCAGGAAGCCTTCCTTTGTAACGGGATCGCTGTCCTCCTCCTTTGCGGCAGGATTTAATGGCTTAGGCTGGAAACTTACACTTCTCATTCCCAGACCCAGACCCAGCCAGTGCATTCTCAGCTGCTCGGCGGTGTAGTAGTCAAGAAGCTCTGCCGCCATAGGAGGCTTTACGGAGCCGCTTGATGAAGCCTTTTTATCAAGGAAAAGAATATGATGATTTGCCACAAGAACGGGCATTGTAAGATGCTCTCCCGTCTCGGAAGGAGACATTTTATCAAGCTCCTCATTCTGAAAAGCCATCCACATTGCAGGCTCGGCAATGCCGTAGAAATAGATGTTATCCTGTCCGATGAACTGATATACCTTTGCTTCGGGGTCGCACCAGAAATTTCTCCATTCCTCGGTGTCTCTGCCCTTTGAAGCAAGGTAGGCTATTGTAAATGAGATAGGCGCCCACAATGACTCGGGCCATACCCATACGGTAAGTCCCTTTTCGTCCTCAAGCTCGGGTGCGGGAACGCCCCATTCGATATTACCCGTAAGTCTGAAGGGAACAAGAGTCTTTCCCTCTCTGAAACGAACGTGACGCTCGTTTAAAAGTCTGCAAGCCTCGTCACGCTCCGAAAGCTCCTTGAACGCAATGGTAAAGGAGGTCTTTTTCGGCTCCTCGATAAGCTGATGCTCAGCCATCTGAGGTGCAATCTCCTTGTAAACGTCCATAAAATCGTTCATTATATAAATAACGGGTGCTTCGAGAAATTCCTTTATGGTCTTTGTAACAACGGGACGGACATTGTCCTGCTTTTCCATATCCGCAACCATATCCTTGAGGAGTGCATTGTAATCGGGCAGCTTGAAATACCAGTTAACAACGTCCTTCATAACGGGAGTTTCCCCGGTAATGGTGCTTTTGGGGTCGATAAGGTTAACGGGATTGTACTGATGACCAAGGTCGCACTCGTCTGCATAGCCCTTTTCCGACTGACAGCCCTGAACGGGGCATTTTCCCACTACCTGTCTGCCGTTTAAGAACATTCCCGCCTTTTCATCGTAGAACTGAGCGGTGGATATCTTCTTGAGATGACCCATTTCGTAAAGCTTTCTTATAAATGCGTCTGACACCTTGTTA
>JAGAJF010000126.1 GCA_017829005.1 Oscillospiraceae bacterium
GGTACCACCACTCAGGCAAGCGCTATCGAAAACTTAAACAGTGCTGTTCAGGGCATTTCCGAAAAAATAAACGTGAATGCGGACAACGCTATACGTGCCAAGGAGCTTTCCGCCGAGGTGGAGACCAGCGCTGTGGCTCAGAACAAGGATATGAGCAGCGTTATGGAGGCTATGAGCGAGATTGAGAAAAAGTCCTCGGAGATCGGCAAGATCATAAAGACCATCGACGATATTGCCTTCCAGACGAATATCCTTGCCCTCAACGCTGCAGTTGAAGCGGCAAGAGCAGGCGACGCAGGCAAGGGCTTTGCTGTAGTTGCGGACGAGGTAAGAAACCTTGCCTCCAAGAGCGCAGAGGCGGCTCAGCTCACTACCGAGCTTATCTCCGCTACGGTGGATGCTGTTAATGACGGCGCGGAAAAGGTAAGCAGCGCAGCACAGTCTATGCGTGAGATAACCGAAAAGGCTAAGGAAACAAGCCGTCTTATCGACGAGATATCCGATGCTTCGGGCGAACAGGCAACTGCCATTATGCAGGTAACTGTGGGACTTGAAAAGATATCCGATGTTGTTCAGCAGAACAGCGCAACTGCAGAAGAAACTGCCGCTTCCTGCGAGCAGCTCAGCAGTCAGTCGAGGATACTCAAGCAGCAGGTGGATCTGCTCAAGGCTTGATGAAAAATATTTACGGGCTTTCCGAGGAAATTTCGGAAAGCCCGTAATTTTTTGAAAAAGGTCTTGACAAATTCGAACGTTTGTGTTATAATATAATTATCCCCGACTCATACTTATTTTACATCGTCTAAAGATAAGTGACGTAATTAAAACTGTCGTATCTGTACATGTTGGTAAAGATTTAGTATAAATAACTAATCCTTATAATATTTGTTAATATCATCAATAATATAATCCATACCATCAAAATTTTTTAGACCTTTTAAGTAGTACTTAGAAAAGTCTTTTCCGATTACATAATCACCTAAAATCAAAATCCCCTTTCTTCTATATACTAAAGGTACGCTATCCTCAAAATACATAAGAACATCCGAATCAGAATACTTGCATACATATGCAGTCAATGAATAGAAGAAATTGATTTGATCAATAAATTCTTCATCTGTTGATTGCTTTCCGATTATATCCATATAAATCTCATGATTTATATGGATATCAAAATTAT
Organism: Oscillospiraceae bacterium; assembly: GCA_017829005.1. GTDB lineage: Bacteria > Bacillota > Clostridia > Oscillospirales > Ruminococcaceae > Huintestinicola. The sequence goes on from JAGAJF010000126.1 coordinate 1,181, forward strand.
AGTTTGGGTATTCCCAGTCCTCATCCGGATCAGGCTTTTCATCGTATAAACAATTACTCATACCGTTATTAAAATAGACAATTCCGTTTTTCGGATCATTATGATGACCAAAGTGTTTACACCAATCATTCAAAAAATGATAACCATTTACATAAAGATTTGCATCCATAAACTTTAATGCCTTTCGTATATTGTCAGATAATTTCCAAAAAGCTTATTTAATACTAATACCAAATTGCAGGATAAATTTATCTCCAAATCTCACAATTAACTCTTTTAAGCTTCCAAGTTTTGAATCGTTAGAACCAATAATAACATTCGCCCTTTGTAAAAAAATCGCTCAGCTCGGGGCAGACGGCGGATATCTCCGAGGGCAGGAAGGAAACAGTCTCATTCCAGCTTGATGCGTTTTGTCCCATTCCGTGAAGCAATATTATGGTCATTTTGGTGTCCTCCAATTATCAGTTCATTCCCTCCGAGCCGTTTTCATTTATGAGAGCAAGTACCTTTTCTTTGAGTATCGGATATTCTGAAAGGTCGGGAGATGCGCTCAGAAGCTGTTTTGCCGCTTGGGAGCTTTCTCCGAGAAGCTGTCTGTCGCTGTAAAGGTCGGCAATTTTCAGGGGCGGAAGTCCGCTCTGCCTGCTGCCGAAAAAGTCTCCGCCGCCGCGCATTTTAAGGTCCTCCTCGGCTATGGCAAAGCCGTCGTGGAGGGTGGACATTATTTTTAGCCTTGCTCTGGTTTCCTCGGTGGCGTTGTCGGTTAGAAGTATGCAGGTGGATTTGTATTTTCCTCTGCCCACACGTCCTCTCAGCTGATGAAGCTGGGAAAGTCCGAAGCGGTCGGAGCTTTCTATCATTATAACAGTGGCGTTGGGAACGTCCACGCCAACCTCAATAACTGTGGTGGAGACAAGAAGCTGGATTTTTCCCTCCTTGAAATCCGCCATTACAGCGTCCTTTTCGGCGGGGAGCATTTTGCCGTGAAGAAGCCCTACGGTATAGCCTTTAAGCTCCCCCGAGGCAATTTTTTCCGCATATGCCTTTGCCGCTTGTACCTCTCCGATGCCGTCCTCGCTCTCGTCTATCATGGGGCAGACAATGTAGCCCTGTCTGCCTGCATCAAGCTCCTTTTTCACAAAGCCAAGTGCCCTGCTGCGAAGCTTTCCCGTTACCGCATAGGTCTCAACGGGCTGTCTGCCCTTGGGAAGCTCGTTGATTATGGATATGTCAAGGTCGCCATAGATTATCAGCGAAAGAGTTCGGGGTATGGGTGTGGCGGACATTACAAGCTTGTGGGGCTTCTCCCCTTTCATTGCAAAAAGCTTTCGCTGATTTACGCCGAAGCGGTGCTGTTCATCGGTAATGACAAGTCCCAGACGGTTAAATTCGGTGCTCTCGGAGATAAGGGCGTGAGTTCCCGTCACAACTGAAAGCTCGCCGCTTTGAAGCTGTGCCTTTATCTCGTTTTTCTGCTTTGGGGTCATCGAACCTGTGAGACAGCCCACCTTTATGCCCAGCGGCTCAAGAAAGCCTTTTAGTGTGGCGAAGTGCTGACGGGCAAGGATCTCTGTGGGTGCCATAAGCGCCGACTGACAGCCATTTTGTGCCGCAAGCCAGCAGGCAGCGGCGGCTACAGCAGTTTTTCCCGAACCAACATCTCCCTGCACAAGCCTGTTCATGGGAACATCTTTGCACATATCGGAAAATATCTCCGAGCAGGCTTTTTTCTGCGCTCCCGTCAGTTCAAAGGGAAGGGAGCGTTCAAAGATATTTATATCTGCAGGCTTCATAGGGCAGCCTGTGACCTCCCTGCTCCTGTCACGCATAAGTCCCATTGCGCACTGCATTACAAGCAGCTCGTCAAAGCCAAGCCTGCGCCTTGAAAGCTCTGCGGCATGGGCAGATTCGGGAAAATGGATATTGCGGCAGGCATATTCCTCGGTGCAAAGCTCATATTTCTGTCTGATATCGTCGGGGATAAACTCCTCTATCTGCTCGGAAACAGAGCGCAGAGCCTCGGTCATATTGGTAATGACCATCTGTGCGCTTAGTCCCTCGGTAAGTGCGTATTTCGGGCGGATAAGATTTGTTTCATCTGCCGAAATTATCTGCGGGGTGTTCATTTCCTTGCGTGTAAATCCCCCTGTTATCCGTCCGAAAAGTCGGTATTCCTTATCAGGCTCAAGGGCTTCATAGGCAAAGCGGTTGTTGTAAAGCACAACAGTCAGGGTGTCGCTGCCGTCGTCAATAATGACCTTGTACAGCACAAGTCCCTGCCTGATACGTGCGGCAGGAATTTTCTTTGTAACAAAGCCCTTTATGACAGCCTGCTCGTTAACGACAGCGTCGGCTATCTTCACCGTTTCCGAATAGTCGGTGTAGCTTTTGGGGAAATGGTTTATGAGGTCGCCAACAGTCTCTATCCCCAGCTTATTATAAAGCGCCGCCCTCTTTGCGGCAACTCCGCTGAGGGCGGTTATCTTATCGGTCATTTTCATCTGTCACGAAAATATCCTTTCACAGATTTTTCTTACCCTGCCGTAAAGCAGGTTCATATCCTCTCCAATGAAAAATTCGCCCTTTTCATAGAGGATATTTCCGTTTACGGCGGTGAGTATCACATTGGCTCCCGAGCCGCTGTACACAAGGTTTTTAACAATATCGTTCTCGGGCTGCATATTGGGTGCGGACATATCTATCACCGCAAAGTCGGCATTCTTTCCCGCCTCGATAACGCCGCTGTTTATGCCCATTGCATTTGCACCGCCGAGAGTAGCGGCTCTGAGCACTTTCTCCGCAGGCATTGAGGCGGCATTATTGCTTCTCAGCTTCTGGAGAACCGAGCAGAGATACATCTCCCTGAACATATCAAGGGCATTGTTGCTGGCAGCCCCGTCCGTTCCGATGGCAAGTCCAATTTTCCGTCTGCACACTTCGGAAACATCTGCAATGCCGCTTGCAAGCTTTAAATTGCTGCATGGATTTGTAACAACGGTCATATTGCGACGGGCAAATATATCATAGTCCTCGGGTGTGAGGTATATACAATGATATCCTCCGCCGCCGAAATCAAACATTCCAATGCTGTCCATTATTCCCGTGGGAGTCTTGCCGTAACGTTCGATACATTCCTCGGTCTCGGACTTTGTTTCGCTGTTGTGGCACCAGACGGGAGCCTTGTATTTGTGAGCAAGCTCAGAAACACTTTTCATCAGCTCAAGGCTTGTGGTGTATTCGGCGTGAAAGCCCAGCTTGTATGAAATGAGCGGGTCATAATCATTGAATTTAAGATAATATTCCTCAAGCTTTTCGGGAGACTCACTGAAATTATTGAGCGCACCGCAGAAGGTGCAGCGAAAACCCGTTTCGGTAAACGCCTTCGCCATCGCCTCAGGAAAATAGTACATATCAAAGCAGGAGGTCGTGCCGTTTGAAACATACTCGGCAACAGCAAGCTTTGTGAGAGTGTAATTATCCTCGGGAGTAAGCCTTGCTTCGTGAGGGAAAACCGCTTCGGTAAGCCATTTGTCAAGGGGCAGATCCTCCGCAAAGGAGCGGAGAAAGACCATAGGCGAGTGAGTATGAGCATTGCACAGCCCCGGAATTACAAGATTCCCTTTCAGGTCGATAACGCGTTCAAAATCCTCGTTGGGAGGGTTCTCACCCACATAGGA
>JAGAJF010000127.1 GCA_017829005.1 Oscillospiraceae bacterium
AACACTTAAAGAAGCAAAGATAGGCTCCACAGTTACGGTGAAAAAGCTGAGCGGAGAAGGCGCAGTCAAGCGCAGAATTATGGATATGGGTATCACAAAGGGTACGGAAATTTATGTCCGCAAGGTGGCACCTCTTGGAGATCCCATTGAAGTAACGGTCAGGGGCTATGAGCTTTCACTCAGAAAAGCAGATGCCGAAATGATAGAAGTCGGCTGATATTTTTTTTACATATTAGTTAGCAGAGGCTAATAAAGTTAGGTTAACCTAACTTAAAGAAAGGATAAGTAATATGGAAATACGAATTGCGCTTGCGGGAAATCCCAACGCAGGCAAAACCACGCTTTTTAATGCTCTCACAGGTTCCAATCAGTTTGTTGGAAACTGGCCCGGAGTTACGGTTGAGAAAAAGGAGGGAAAGCTGAAAGGACATAAGGACGTTATCATCACCGACCTTCCCGGTATCTACTCACTTTCTCCCTACACACTGGAAGAAGTTGTTGCCCGAAACTATCTTATCGGCGAGCGTCCCAATGCTATCCTCAACATCATTGACGGAACCAACCTTGAACGAAATCTTTATCTTACCACACAGCTTGTTGAGCTTGGAATCCCCGTTGTATGTGCAATAAATATGATGGACGTTGTACAAAAGAACGGCGATAAGATAAACATAGAACAGCTTTCCAAAGAGCTTGGCTGCAAGGTGGTTGAAATTTCCGCATTAAAGGGTACGGGCATAAATGAAGCTGCAAATGCGGCGGTAGATGCGGCGAAATCGGGAGTAAAAACCATACCTCAGCATAAATTTTGCGGCTGTGTTGAACACGCAATTGCACATATCGAGGAATGTGTTCTCCATGACATTCCCGAAGAGCAGCAGCGCTGGTATGCAATAAAGCTGTTTGAGCGTGATGAAAAGGTATATGAAACGCTGAACATTTCCGACAGCAAAAAATCCCATATTGAAGGGGATATTGCCGCCGCAGAAAAGGAAATGGACGACGACAGCGAAAGCATAATCACCAACGAGCGTTACATTTACATAGGCACTATCATCAAGGGTTGCCTGAAAAAGAAAAACAAAGGCGGCATGACAATTTCGGATAAGATAGACAGGGTAGTGACTAACCGTTTCCTTGCATTGCCAATATTTGCGGTTGTAATGTTTGTAGTATATTTTGTTTCGGTAACAACGGTCGGAACATGGGTCACTGACTGGACAAACGACGGACTGTTTGGCGACGGTTTCCACTTGTTCGGTATCGGTTCGGCAGAGTATGATGAAGCAGCTTCCGCTTATGCAGAGGAAAACATCTTTACAGAAGAACTGCTTGCAATGGTACAGTCTGCCGCAGATGCAGGAGTAGTCGGTGCTGAGGATATCCTCGGCGCAGTAGAAGAAGCTGACCTCGGCGGATTTGACGAAGCTCTGGGTTCCTACGGCGATAGCCTTGCAGAAGCCGGATTTGACGTTGCTGCGCTTGTAGAAGAACCCATGGAGGGACTTCCCGCAACCGAAGATTATGGCGTATGGGTTCCCGGTGTTCCCGTTGTCGTTGAAAGCGGACTTGACGCTGTTGGCTGTGCTGAATGGTTAAAGAGCCTTATCCTTGACGGTATTGTCGGCGGTGTCGGCGCAGTTCTGGGCTTTGTTCCTCAGATGCTTGTACTGTTCATATTCCTTGCGTTCCTTGAAGCCTGCGGATATATGGCAAGAATCGCATTTGTAATGGACAGAATTTTCAGAAAATTCGGTCTTTCGGGCAAATCCTTTATCCCCATGCTTATCGGCACAGGCTGCGGCGTTCCGGGTGTTATGGCAAGCCGTACTATTGAGAACGAGCGTGACCGCAGAATGACAATAATGACAACAACTTTCATTCCCTGCGGCGCAAAAATGCCTATAATCGCACTTATCGCAGGCGCACTTTTCGGCAACGCGTGGTGGGTGGCTCCAAGCGCATATTTTATCGGCGTTGCGGCTATCGTCATTTCGGGTATTATGCTTAAAAAGACGAAAATGTTTGCAGGCGACCCAGCACCCTTTGTAATGGAGCTTCCTGCGTATCATATGCCCACAGTAAGCAACATTCTTCGTTCAATGTGGGAACGTGGTTGGTCGTTCATCAAAAAGGCAGGAACAATTATCCTTCTTTCTTCCGTTATCATCTGGGCAGGCTCCGTATTCGGAACACTTCCTGACGGCGGCTTCGGATTTAGTGCTGACCTTGAGCTTTCGGACAGCGTTCTCGGAACGATAGGCAACGCTATCTGCTGGATATTCGCACCTCTCGGCTTCGGTGAAGCAACAGCTACTATCGCAACTATCATGGGACTTGTTGCAAAGGAAGAAGTTGTAGGCGTATTCGGCGTTCTGGACTTTATGGGAATGACACCTCTTGCAGGCTATTCCTTCCTTGTGTTCAACCTTCTCTGCGCACCCTGCTTTGCGGCTATCGGTGCAATCAAGCGTGAGATGAACAATGGCAAGTGGACAGCATTTGCAGTTGCATATCAGTGCTTCTTCGCATATGCGGTATCACTTATCATCTATCAGTTCGGACTTCTGTTCACAGGTGCTGTAAATGTTATCGGACTTATCTTTGCAGTTATCGTGCTTGGAATTATGATATATTTGCTTGCAAGACCCTACAAGGAAAGCAACAGACTTACAAAGAATGTTAAGGTAAAAGCATAATTGGTGGTCTGCGTTTCCGAGAGTTATTTTGGAAGCGCAGACGAAAATTTTCGGAAAGGTCGTGACGTTATGGGTACTGTAATTATTGGTTTGATAGTGGCAGTAGTTCTCTTTCTTGCGGGAAGGCAATTGTATAAGGATAAGAAGCAGGGGAAATCCCTTTGCGGAGGAAAATGCTCCTGCTGTCCCAATGGCAGCCATTGTTACAATGGCAATGCTTCTCACGGAGAGATAAAAAAGTGAACGGTCTGACATATTCACAGAAAAAATATCTTTTCGCTATTTACAAGTTGGGACAGAACGGAGAAAATGTAAAATCCTCAGAAGTTGCAAGACTCGTGGGAGTAAGCAAGGCAAGTACCGCCGCAATGGCTGTGAAGCTCTGCGAAAGCGGATATATCCGAAAGGAGCATTACGGGCAGATAGGTTTGACGGAAAGCGGTGTTAAGGCTGCAAATTCAATTTACACAAGCTATATAATCATTCGTGATTTTCTTGAAAATGCTCTTGACCTTGACGAAAAGACAGCCGATGCCGACGCTGTGAAAATTGTTATTCACGCTTCCGAAAAAACGGTGAACCACCTTGCCGAATATCTGCTGAAGAGGTGATAAAATGGCAACGGGAATTATTATAGCTCTGCTCATTGCGATATGTTTAACCGCTGTGAAAAGCTATCTTAAAAAGCTTGCTCACGGTTGCTGCGGCGCAGGAGGAGATGAGGAAAAAAGGTCAAAATCTAAGCACGATCTGTCGGACTGCAAATACAGATACATCGTCGAGATATATTCACCATCACCCGCTGCGTGATACAAAATTTGAGTATATGTATGTGCTGAAATATCCCGAGGAAACACCGCCCGAAAATTCTGAGGCTTACTATGTGGAGTCCGTTGTCAAAAAAATCATTCGACTACACTCTTGACATAAGCGTTATCGGCATTGATGATAATGAAAAATACTACGGAGTATCTCCCGAATAGGGCAAAAGCAAGATATTAAGATATTATATATAAGTGGAGCTTCCGAATCATACCAAATATATCTCTACAGCCCGTCAGTAAAACTAAACCGGATTTACTGACGGGCTGTATTTTATGTTTCTTTTGTAACACTGATATCGGTAAGAACAGCGATCACTGCAGTGCAGATACCATCGGCGATCTCAATGTCAAAGCTTCCGTTATATTGTATAGCTATATCACGCAGTATTTTCAGACCATATCCGCTGCTTTTCTGAGGATCAAGCTTACGGTTTTCGGAATTGTCCGGTACGGGGTTTTTACAGCTGATAAGTATAATGCTGTGCTTCTGCGCAGCTTTTATTTCTATTTGACGATCTGACAAATCAGTAAGCTTTACAGTTTCTTTTATTGCATTGTCAAGGAGATTGGAAAAAATGCAGCATAAATGATTTTTGGCAATTCCGTCCGGATCATCAAGGCAAATATCAGAATTCAGACTTATATTATTCATTTCACACAGAGTAGCCTTTTCACCAATAATTGCATTCACGATAGGCACACTGCAATATTCATATTCCTTGGTATTATCAATGCTTTTTTCAAGCTCTGCCATAAGCTCCTTGGTATCGCTCAGCTTTCCCGACGAGATGAGTATCTGCATTGTAGCGATCTGATTTTTGATGTCATGTCGTATTTTAGCTGTTTCATAACGTTTTGCCTCTATGGTCTGGTAATGCTTTTCCTCAAGCAATCGCGTATATTCAATGGTTTTAAGTTCCTGCTCAAGACTCTTTTTCTTTTCAAGATCTGTGATAAAATAAGGAAAAAAGATGTCAGACACCGCAAAGATAAGCATTGCCGCCAGTATCAGATAAAATGATGAAAACGAGCGCTCATTCCAATATAAGTTCTGCAGCATCATAGCTGTATACGCCAATGCCTGTGCTATGGGAAATACAATAAACATCCAGCTTATTTTATTTTCGCTCTTGTTTACGATCCTGTTCCATACAGCAGCCATGATATATTTCAGAGGCGTAACAAGAAAAAGAAGCAGTACCGCTATCATTACCTTTTCGGAGTCATATTTGAACACATTCGCATAAAAATCAAAACTGCGCAGCATAATGTGAAGCATGACCTCAACGATACTGTCTATCAGCAGACTGACCACATTGAACATAATGACCTTTATCTTACTGTCGGCTGTTATGAGTATAGTCAGAATTATGGGAACGATAAGACCCAGTATAGGTATCAGATTAAGTGCTTCACCAACGATCAGAAATTTCAGCAGTATAGGCAGGACCGCATAACCAAATGCCATAACAAGATACAGAACAGGCTTTGGCACCTTGATCTTTAAACAGCGCAGATAAGCCCAGCTTGTTACTGCGGTATGAAGGATACAGATAAATACCCACATATAAAAGTACGGGTTTTTAAGTTCGGTAGCAGCTATATTCATAACATTTCCTCTTTTTACTTTGTAAGCAGATCACATTTGAGGTATTCCAGATACAATTCTTTACATTCACGAAATTTTGAACGGCTGACAGGAATTGTAACATTATTTTCAAGAATAATTTCGGTAGAATTAAGACTTTTTATCTTGTCCATATTCACAATAAAGCTTTTATGTGACAATGCAAAGCTTGCCGAAAGCTTCTGCTTGAAATCGGAAAGCTTTTCATAGGAAACAAGTGTCTTGTCCTCGGTCACAATTTTAATGAGATGTCTGTCCGACTCAACGTACAGAATATCCTTTTCATCGACCTTTGATATAATATTCTGAAAAGAAACGGTGACCATTTTCGGGTGATCATCTCTGATCTGCTTCTTTGCCTTTTCAAGCATTGCCAGAAGATATTCACGCTTGACAGGCTTTTCAAGAAAACCCGGTACATTAGTATTTTTGAGAAACAGCTCATGTATAAATCTGTCTATATATGCAGAAACATAAATGATCTTTGTGTTCGGGGAAAGCTTTAAAAATTCTTCGGCATAATCTATTCCGTTTCTGATATCTTCCAGATCAATATCCATAAAAATGATATCCGGTAGAATGTTGTTGCTTATATCATTGAAAATGCAGTCTGCGGATGTGTAAAGTAAAAGCTCATCCTCCTCAAAAACATCAGAAAATTCATTCGAAAAAACTTCAAGATATAAAGGTTCATTATCACAGTATACGATCAACAAAGCATTATAACCCCTTATGCAGTACTAACAAAATAATGTTACCATATATTTCTCCTTTTTTCAACTGTTTTCAGTGAAAAAAACTGCAAATTCTGATATGAAAACAACCAAAAATGCTTTTGGTGTTGATTATTATTTTCAATAGATTATATTATAAGAATACTTAGTAAATATTTATGAAGAAATTTTATTATGTGCATATCATCTTTTCAAGACGATATCCCTTTATATCTGCAAATGCCTGATTGCAGTAACGATATATACAGTCTATCGGCTGCCCTTCGTCATTCAGGACAAGCTCAAGCACACAATATGCTATGGGACTGTTATCAAAAATATTCAGACTGAATTGTTCCTTGTTTGAAGGCATAAAAGGTTCTCCTAATAAATAAAAAGAATGGAAAGGCGTAGCTGTGTGTGACTGTGTCAAGAACTAACCGACGTGTCAAATGACTTGGTTTCAAAATATGGGTACTTTCCGTTTTGGGGAAAGCACCCATTTCTCATATTATGTCAAAAATTATCTCTTCCTGAGTTTCTGCTTGTAATAAAGGACTACCGACGTTTTGCAGCTCTCAAGAATATCAACAAACTTAGGATCAAATCTTCCGCCCTCGACTTCCAGCTCCTTAAGGATAAAGTCAAACTGCCATTCGTTTATCTCCTCACGCTTTGAGAAAAGCCTGTCAAACTCAATGACAAGGGAGCAAAGCCGTGTATAATCGGTAATGTCATCACCCTTTAAGCCGTGAGATTAGCCCAGTCCGTCAAATCTTTCGTGGTGATGAATGCAGATATCCGAGCAGACCTTCACGAAATAGCGGCAGGCATGAGCCTTGTTCAGCTGTATGATATGAGCTCCCACCTGAGTGTGTGTTTCGTAAAGCTGCATATTGCTGCCCGCAAACTTGTGGTTTTTGATAAGCTCATCTGGAATGGCCATTCTGCCTATATCGAAGAAATACGCTGCTTTGGATATCAGATTGATATGTGTCTTATCCGGTTCAATGCTGCCTGTTATGTTTGCGTATTTCTCAAGAAGCATAGCCATCAGGTCGGATACCCGCTTGTAATCCTCATCGCTTCTGCCTGTGTTTGCCAGATAATCTCCGTAAATATTTGTCAGCTGGGAGATATATACCATATCCGCCGCCTTGATGAATATGTCTGGGAGAGCGTGTGTGAAAAGCTTCACGAGTGGACAATAAGCGGATATTCTGTAGTTCCCGTTTCCGTCAATGTTTCCCGTGCGGATATTTATACTAATCTTTAACCAACCTATAGACAAATCCGACAGCTATAACGCAGCCACTCGTCGTCAAGCTCCCTTGCCGGGCGCAAGCCCGCCTGCAGTCGCTTTCCTAGATTGGCAGCGTTCTATCTGCCGCCTTTGTCTACAGAACGATTAAAGATTAGTATTATCAGTCCGACCTTGTGGAAACCTTCTGCAAGCTGATAGAAAAATATGAGATTGACCCGTCTTTGTTACACCTTGAGATAACAGAAAGCGCATATACGGACAACCCCGAGCAGATAATCAGTACCGTGGAGGAGCTGCGAAATAAAGGCTTTGTTATCGAAATGGACGACTTCGGAAGCGGTTATTCTTCGCTTAATATGCTTGGAGAAATGTCCCTTGATATTTTGAAGCTGGATATGAAATTCATTCGCAATCAGATGGCAAAGCCTGCTGAACGTGGTTTGCTGAAGGCTATTATAGGTTGATGTAGAATTAGTATAATATATCAAATAAAAGCAGGGCTTCTTTGTTTCTTACTTGTTTGCAAATTTTTTTCCTGATCCTTTGTATGCAAAAGAGAATATCTTTTCCGTTGTTAACCTGCCTGTTTCAAATGATCTTCTGATGTCATCTGCAGCGCAGGTAGCTTTTGCCTGTAAAAGCTGTGATCTCCATAATGGCAAAAGTGTGGTCTCAACGGACGCTATACCTGAAATAAGGGCGCTGTTATTTGCCGCCATGTTATCAATTAGCTGCCGGTTTTTTACCGCCACGATCTGAGACATATTCATATCACTCAGCTGATGCTCCATAAGCTGTTTTTCACTTGCCGAAAGTGCAGCGCCCGAGCTGATAAGCCCGGTTATTTTCTTTTCAAGTGCCAAAAGAATATCGCTCTCTTTTTTGAGCTTATCCGAAAGTGTTCTGAGCAGTTCATCTGTCTTGTAAAGCTCAGTCAGCGCTCCCGTAAGCTCAGACTGAAATCCTTTCAGCTTTTCTTCGGTCTCATCAATTCTTTCAAGCACACGGGCAAGATATATATACTTTTTTATTCCACTGACATCGGGAAAATCTTCTGTACTGAGCGAGCAGGCTGCAACGGTCAGGGTACCGCATATTTTTACAGTAGGGTCATTTTGTGAAAGCCTGAACAAAATATTCGCCGCCGCTGCTATATTCTTTCTTGAGATGTCAGCCTCTGCAATTAGAGATGTTATTTCAGTTTGCTCTGTCATTTCATACATTTTCTTCGCCTGCCTTCATAAGCGGGATTATTATGCTGTCATCAATGCCCATTATCCGAAACATTTCCGCTCCGTCCGAAAAGATATTCTCGCCTGTTATTCCCATTTCTTCTGGTGCCGATATGACCATATCCCTCTGAGATATACCGAAAATATTGCGAAACTGTCCGTCACTTAACGCTCTTCCGTAATTGGGATACCATTCGCTGCATTCAAAGGGAACAGACTCCATCACACGAAAAACTATCCGTCTCACAAACTCTCTCGAACAAAGGGGATAAAAGCATTTTTTAGCATTCAGAAGCTCCTGGGGGGATTTCAGAGAGATATCAAAAACAAATATCTCGTTTCTGGTATATACGCTCATAAACACCTTGAGATTAACGCCCATTCCCTCCGCTTCAAGGAGCTTTACAAGACTGAGAGCAAGCGCTCCTCTGTTAAGTATGGCATTATGTGTCGTATGCACAGGACAGGCAAGATTAAAATAAACGGTGCAGAATTTCTTTTCCTTTGCACGTTCCTGACGGTACATCGCCTTTGGACTGCCTGCCACAAATGCGGGAACATTGGGGCGGGAGCCTGCTACGGATTTCTCCGTTCGTCGGATTTGCACCTTAACGGGGACGTATTTTTCAAGCTCCTTCTGCATTTTCATAACTACATTGTAATCTCCTTCATAGCCGCCTAAACAGTGCTCAAGCGCACTTTCAAACGGCTCGCCCGCAAATTCCCTGTCCCCGAGGATACTGTGCTGTCTGATAAAAACGCTTCGGTTTACGGGCGGATCGTCGGACAAGTACATATAAAGCTCGCTCATACTTTTAAACGAGACCTTATATATTTTCATAAATTTATATGTAATTATTTCCGTAACGGGAGAAACGCTCATCGGATGCCTCCGTTCTCAGCTATCTCGGAAACACGCTTTCTGAACAGCTCAAATATAGCAGAGCTTTCACGCTCTTCCGAATAGTATTCCTCCATCTGCTTCACGAGATAAAGAAGGTATTCCGTGTCCTTGGTCTCGATAAATTCATAGTCTATTATTGCCGCTTCGTCAAAGCTTCTGTGATCGAGATATTTTCTTATAGTTGCTGCATCACGGGTGGTAAATATTCCGGGAGCTGAGCAGTCGTTTGTACGGCTCCATTTGTCGGTTGCACTGCGAAACTGCACCGCAAAATCAAACCACTGCGGATATGCGGACAATATCTGCTTTTCAAGACGGTTGTCATAGCTTACATACATTGCGGTAAATCTTTGCTGGACCGATTCTTCTATTTTTTCACGGGTGCTGTAATTTCTGTCAGCACCGCTGCCTGCTGTATTTCCTGCTGCGATTATCCTGAAATTCGGGTGCCGCATTACTCTTTCACCATTTGGAAAACAATAGCTTGCATTTCTTCCGCCTGACATAAAGCTGTTGAGCTTAACTGCCGCCCTTGAATTGGAATTGTCAAATTCATCGCAGAAAACTATGCCGCCGTATTTGTATGCTCTGTAAAAAGCAGGATAATTATATCCACCCGACGCAGTCTGGAAACCGATTATGTCATATTCCTCGTTTATGTAGCCTATATCAATAAATTCAACGCCAAGCAATGACGCTATCTGTTCCACAAGAAATGTCTTTCCGCAGCCTGAGGGACCGATAAGATAGGGATTGGAATTTTCAATCACCGCTGTGATAACATCATTAAATCTGTCGTGATAAAGAGCACCCTTTTCGTTTATGTCTTTTTCCTTTTTTCTGTTCAGCTCTTCAAATCTCTCTGTAAATGGGATACTTTCATTGAAGAAGAAATTTACCGTCATATCGGGAGGCGTGCTGTACACTTCGTTGACTTCAGGGGAAACAGGCATCGAAGCCGCAGGAACAGCAACGGGTACAGTTTTTACCGATGCAGTATCTTCATCAAAATTTCTGCAGATCTGCTCAACGTGGATTATCTTCTCAACAAGTCCGTCAGTCTGATCAAGCTCCTTGATGATATTCTTTATCTCATCGCTCTGAAGCATAGCGGCAGCCCGCTCGACAGCCTTGTTTGCCTCGGTGTTTATTCTGTAAAGGTCGGCAGATGTGCTTTCCTTAATGCTTTCGGATATCATTCGAAGCTCTCTTATTTTCTTATCCGCAGAGTCAAGAATATCTCTGAGAAGCTTGTCCTTGTCAAAATCAAGCCTTTTCTGCTCGGAAGCAAGCATTTCCTCATATGCACGTTTTACATCAAGAATTGCCGCCGACGCCTCGCTGCGTATGCTCTGTGTTTCGGATACCAAAATGCTTTTGAGCGTCTGCTCGCAGCTTTCTGCCAGAGCCTTGTAGACTGCGGAATGCTTTTCCGAAGCGGCAAGCTTTTTTTCGGCAGTTTCAAGCAGCATTTCCGCTTTTCTTGTATTGATGTCCGCAGCACTCAGCAGCTCCTCGCTTACATCATATATGCCTGCCGCTCTCTCTGCAAGTGAAACAAGGTCTTTTATCACCTCAGACTTGTCAGGAGCAAGAGACAGCTTTTCCGCCGCATTTATGACCGATGCGCCGAATGCCTGCTCGTCTGTAAAATACTGCCGCACTTCCACGGCATATTCCGTTATCTGCTCTATATTTTCCTGAACATTGTGGATATACATAAGCGAATTCATCACGCTTATGTAAAGAAGCTTATCCGAAAAAGAGACATACAAGGGTGCTGAAAAAATATCAAAAGCATATATGCTGTCCTTCTCAAATATTTTCAGAAATACGGCTTTGAGGAACTCATAGTTATCTGTTTTCTCTCCCAAGGGAATGACCGTGCTGTATATTTCCTCAGCATCATCGAGAGCCTCTTTAATGTTGCCGTACTTTTTCAGCACAAGGATTCTTTCTGCCAGCTCTGCCAGCAGATCAATTGACCCAAAAGGATTTTTTTCGGGATTTTTCTTTACTTCATTCAGTAATGAGCTTAATTCTATATACCTTCCGTCTTTATTTACAAGTGATTTTATCTGCTCTGCAACGGTATCAAATTTGCTTTTCTTAGTCGCCATTTTCCTTGCCCCCTATATTATTATCAAAGCTGCGGTAAAAATATTTATTTTCATATTTCTGCTTGTATATCCCTCTTGAAAATGAACCCGTAGGAAGAAAATGGGTGCAGATGTTCATTTTTCCATCGGTATAGAACACTTCATGAACAGCAGTCATACTGTCGGTCACAATGTTCCTATCATCAGACAGATATTCACGTTGGGACTGATACAAAAATGCAGATATGCCATTCGGATTTTTCTGATATGCTATCATCTCAGTTTTATTATCCGAATCAATGAAAAATACCTTTCCCCACGAAAGCGGCAGCACTTCATACTTTTCGGAGGTGCATATCATTTTGATCTCTTCGGGTATTTCATCGGGCGTTGAAGCAATTGCTTTGCTGCTGTCATAAACTATGTCGGTCCCATCGAATATTCTGAGCTTTTCCGTTTTATGTATCATATCAAATGTGTTCTCTGTCCGAATATGCTTTTTACACCTTACATCGGCAGTTACCGAGATAATTCCGAATGTATATTTTACCGAAAGCTTTATTATGTCGGACGCTCCGATAATATTGCCGAACACCATATCAAAGCAGCTGCCGCTCGCACTATATGAAAACGGGATAGTTTTCCGCTCACCGTTCAGTCTGAAGCTGAGGGAATATTTTCTGCGATATCCGGTTAACTCCGCAGGAAACATTGTCCCTGATCCCAGCTTTTCATACATCATTTCAAGATAATATTCCATCATCTGACGGAAAGTGCTGACTGTACCCTTTTCAAACGGCATTGTTTTTTCATAAGCTCCGTCAATGCTCTCATATTTCCTGAAAATGGTAGATAGCTTTTCTCCCGATCTTTCGGTCAGTATCTCACGTGTGAAATCATCTGCCGCTGCGTCGGGACAAGAGGCGTATGCTCTTAATGCCGCATGCTCTAAGCTTTCAAAATGCTTTTCTCCCGCGGAGAGATTAAACACCATACTGTCCTTTATAACAAGCAGTCCCATTACTCCATCAGGCATAATATAATATTTTATAAGCTCTGCACCGGAAATGCCTGCTATGGTAAGTTCTGTTTTGTCCATATACTGATTCAAAATGTTCATTCCTTTGCAGTTATTTGTGTTATTTCTATTATACTATATGAACTTAATTTTTTCAAGCATATCAAAGATATAAAATAAATCATCTTTATATTTTAACCGTACTGCTGTCATCAAAAGTTATTACGCAGTCGGGCAGTTCCTTCTTTATTTACTTCAGCTCGTATCGGATCGGTCTGCAATATCCGCAATAATAAGCCGTTTCCCATACATAAGAGACAGCTTCTCAAGCCCCGCCAATTCCGAGACTTTGCCCATACTGTGAAGCACATGATTTTTTATAAACTTCACACCCGATATTTTATCAAGGATAATTGCTTTTCCTGACATTAGCTTCAAATCTTTTATGTCTTTCAGCTCCAAAAAGAAAAGTCAGAAAATTCACGGAGAAACAATGTCGGTAATGGTATATATGAAGAGCTGCCTCATGCATAATTTCTTTTCTGCTTCTTTTTAAGTCAGATGAATACACAATACTCACAGCACCAGACCACAAAGCATTACTGCCAAAGCCTGGATAATATGGTATAATAAAGGAATTAGAAAAACTAAAAAAATCAATTGCTGTACGAAAGAGCATATCGGTATACATTGTGGAATGAGGGAATGGATACTTTATTTTCTGATTTTTCGGCAGAGAGATATAGCTATAAAACTCCTCAGACAATATCGTATTTTTTGACAAATTTCTCAAGTAATTTCTCCACAATATTGCGAAATTCATATTTATATGATATAATAATATTCAAACTTAGTCCATCGAGGTGAAACCATGCCGCTGACAATAGCAATTTGCGATGACAATGAAAATCAGATATCCGAGCTTCGCCGTCTGCTTGACGATTGGTCAGCGGACAAACCCTTTGCTCTTGCGATTGATGAATACATAAGTGCCGAGAGTTTTCTTTTCAACTATCCCGATAATCCATGCAACTTACTGCTGCTTGATATAGAAATGAACGGGATAAACGGAATGGAGCTTGCAAAGAAACTGCGTGACCATGGTGATATGATTCCGATAGTTTTCATTACGGGATATTCGGAATATATGAGCGTCGGCTACGAGGTTGAAGCACTCCACTATCTGTTAAAGCCTGTGGATAAGACGAAGTTGTTTTCTGTCCTTGACCGATATATAAGGCGGCATACTCCCGAAAGTGAGATAATGCTCACCTGTGACGAGGGCAGTTTACACATTTCTCCCGAAATGATAGTTTACTGTGAAGCAGTTGGCAAGAAAACTCATGTACATTTGCAGGATAAGACTCTTGTCTGCACTATGGGGATAAGCAGTATGAAAAATATATTGCCAGATGAATTTATATTCTGCCATCGCTCATATATTGTAAATCTGCGGTTTATGCGGAGTATCGGCAAGACGGAAATTGCTCTTGACAGCGGAGAGAGTATTCCGATGTCACGGCGGCTTTATAAAGATGTCAATGATAGGTTTATTGAATTTTATACGAGGTAAATGGTATGATAATAAAAGAGTTTGAGCCGAAATATCGTGACGATTTGATATATATGGTGCTTGAAGCAAAAAATGCACTCGGACGTGTTCCGGGGCTGAACGAAGATTTACTTGATATTCAGAAGAATTACCTGATTCCGCAAAACTCAAAATAATCGAAAGCCTAAAAAATATCAATATAACGATATTTAAAGCACTTTTTACACGCCTATTTTAGGCAACACCGCATAAAGTATTGAAAAACTAGAAGAAAAATGGTAAAATAAAAATATGAATAAACAACTGACATTTTCGCTGATAAGCGACGAACTGGCGCAAGCTAAAACAAGTAAAAAAGAATTTCTTGAAAAGATAGAGCGGATAATACCATTTGCCGAGTGGATAGAGATAATCAAACCATGCTATTACAAAGGAGAGCACGGAAACAAGCCCTACGATCTCGAGCTGATGCTACGAATATATCTTCTTCAGAATCTTTATGACCTTTCCGATATGAAGGTAATGAACGAAGTTATAGACAGTCGAGCATTTTCGGATTTCTGCGGAGTAGATTCACCCAATCAAGTACCCAACGGAGATACTATCGGAAGATTCAGAAATATACTTGTTGAGAATGGATTGCAGGAAAAACTGTTTCATCAGGTAATAGACATTCTCAGCGAAAAAGGCTTGATATTAAAGCGTGGAACTATAGTAGATTCCACTCTTATCGCTGCGCCCTCATCAACAAAGAATAAGGATAAAAAGCGTGATAAGGACGCTCATTCCGTGAAGAAAGGAAACCAATGGCACTTCGGATACAAGGCTCATATCGGAGTGGACAAGGATAGCGGACTTGTACATCATCTTAAAGTGACAGGTGCAAATGAACACGACGTAACAGCAACGCCTGATCTTATGCATGGTGAGGAGAACGAGTTATACGGTGACAGCGGATATATCGGAGCCCAAAAGCGTGAGAATGCAGTTGTAAAAAACAAAAAAGGTCAAAAAATCAAATACAAGATAAACAGGAAACCCTCATCAATGAAAAAGCTTTCCAAAAGCGGACAATATGCAGCAAAGAAAGCAGAACATAAGAAATCATCGGTCAGAGCAAAGGTCGAACACGTTTTTGCAGTCGTGAAGCGATTGTTCGGGTATCGAAAAACCCGCTACCGAGGTCTGCGAAAACAGACCGCCAAATTGAATATTATGTTTGCACTTGCAAACCTTTATCTGGCTGACAGAAAATTTCTGACGGCTTGATAAAGTGCGCCTGCAAGCAGGTTTCAGGAGGGTGTATGCTAGTTATACAGACTTTTACGTTTGACTTGATTTATTGATAATTTTTTATGGCGTTGTGCGGTGTTGCCTT
>JAGAJF010000017.1 GCA_017829005.1 Oscillospiraceae bacterium
CCTTTAATAATCTGCTGTATACTCCGAAAAGCTTGGGGTATTTGTAGCCGTAATTTGGGATATATATTGCAATATCCTCATACCACCTGCGTAAATTACCGCACAGTTCGTCATATGTACCCTCATCATAGCTGCGGATCATAACACGCCCGTTCACTCCGCTCAGCGACATCATATAATATCTGTTGCAGGGCATATCGGGAAGAGAATTGTTTATCAGTGCGGTGAACATCTTCTGAACTTTCTGTTCGTCCTCTTCCTTCTGTTCGGAGTTATCGGCTTCATCATCGGGAATATCAAACCCGAAATCCAGTATTTCGGTAACATCATTTTCTGTCTGCTCGCTGAACCAATGAATCTGCTTCGCTCCCGCAAGAGGAGGAGGCGACTCCTTAAGAAGCCTTGCAAGGGAAGCATTGACAGCTGTTACCGCTTCCTCCGAAACAGCCGCATTTGCAGCCTGTTCAAAGCCATAGGACTGATATGCGTCCTTATCAAAACAGATAAAGCTGTCACCCTTTGTGTGTCCTCCCACCGATATAAGTCCCTGAACGGGAGGAACAGTCTTTACAGGCTCGGTAAGCTCTCCTGTAATAAAGCACCTGACCTCGCCCGTGCTTCCGTTGGAGGTGTCAAATCTTTTTCGAAAGCTTTCCCACCATTCAAGATAACCGCTGCTGCTTTCAAGGGGCTTGCCGTCAACACTTATACTTAAAACATCACCGGATTTTGCCTTATCAAGCTTTGAAAAATCTTCTTTAATAAGATCAAGATTGTTTTCCAATCCGATCACAGCAGCCTTGAAAAGGGGATCATGCTCCGAAGCCTCCCGTAATGCGTCCAGGTAGAATTTCTGCTTTTGCTCCCTTTTGTAGACCTGTGTGCCGTTTTTTTCTTCGGGAATATTGAAAATGACTTCTGCCTTTTCAGCAATGATGTTACTTTTTGTAGTTCCGTTTGCAAGGCTTCCTATGTCGGGGCACATGGGCGGAACAGTTACAGGATCAAAACCCAGAAAATCACCGTTAGCAGATAACATAATATAATACTTTACATTCTTTGTTTTAAATCCCGGTTTGGCTGCAAGAGAATTGTCAGTTGCATATTTATGCAGTGCTTCCAGCATTATCACTCACCCCTTTCAGGTTTTAATACTTCGTCACTGTCAAAGTCCGGTACATTCAGTACGCCTTGTTCAAGCCTTGCCTTAAATACGGTGACATAAGGCTCGGCTTGTTTTGTCACCTTGTATTTATGAAGGTCAAAGACATCATAGAGCATAATGCCAATGTCAAGATCGACAGGAACAGGCTCCGTGTCGGTAGGCTCGCTGAAATAGCATACAAATTCACGCATTCCCAGTGATGGCTGATAGTAGCACTTTCCGCCTCTGATCCTTCTCAGTGCCTGTTCATACAACTGCTCAACAGTACCCTTGAAGTCCTTCTGTGGGATAATTTCTGCTGTTATCCTGTATCTGACATCTTTCAGCGCCACTGTTTGTCTTTGAGTGCGTGAATCTTCCACGAGCATGGGCTTCATACCTCTGCCTATCTTGCTGTTTATGACCTCGTTGCGTTTGATGCTTATATACCGTATGGGACTTAACACCTCTATCTTTTTTATCTGCCAGTAAAATTCGGGCGGCTTTGAGTATATAGCGCTGAGAATGCCCCTTGCGGCTGACGGCGTGATAACAGGGTATGTAAGTCTTTCCACCTTGCTCTCAGGCCGAGAGAAACACCCGAAGTCACCCCATACCTCAACTTTGATTTCGTTCATAATCGACCTCCTTATATAAGATAATCAAGACTGCTGTCATCTGTAAAATGCAGACCGGTCTTTTCGCTATAGAATTTGTCATCGTGCAATATATACCATCCCGGCGCATCATATGCTTTGCCCTTATAAAACATAACACACTGCTCAGCAATATCACGGAGCTTGTCCTCGCGGTAACAGCTTACTGTTATGGGAGCCGCCAGTTTCATCCATTGGGGGGATATTCCGTTGGCGTGTGCCTGTGAAACCAGCTCATCAAATAATTCTCTCTCACCACTGTAGGGAACCAGTACATTTGCCCCCGATTGAGTAATGAAACGGTATTCTTTTTCGACCCTTTCAAAGTCATGGTCGTCGATCGCTTCTGTCAGCGTGGGTTTGTCATGGTCATAGCTGCTGTCTGTGAATAATTCTGTGTAATATTCACGGATATGTTCTGGGTCGCATATGTCAATATTATGCCTTGAAAGCAGCACAAGTACCTTGTTTGCTGCATTTTCATAGCTTTTGGA
Source organism: Oscillospiraceae bacterium (assembly GCA_017829005.1). Classification (GTDB taxonomy): domain Bacteria; phylum Bacillota; class Clostridia; order Oscillospirales; family Ruminococcaceae; genus Huintestinicola. The sequence continues at coordinate 2,295 of JAGAJF010000017.1, forward strand.
AGGGTAGAGCTTTTCTTCATCGGGGATAAATACTGTCATCTCACCGCTGCCCCTGCCGTTTCTGTTGCATCTGCCTGCACATTGTACTATCGCTTCAAGAGGTGCCAGAGCACGATACATTTTGGAAAAATCCAGATCAACGCCTGCTTCTATGCAGGAAGTAGACACAAGGCGGCAGGGCAGAGCATTTCCCAGTCTGTAGGTTATTTCTTTAAGAACACTGTCTCTGTGTGATTTGCACATATCTGTGGAAATATGAAATACCTCATCGGCAAAGCATTTCTCCAGAAGTTCGGAAAACAGCTTCTGTGTATGATCCTTTCTGTTCAGGACACAGCAGACGCTTTCCTGCTCCGATAATTCCTCTGCTATCTCAGATAATGATGTTCTTTCGCCTGTTTTCCAGCTGATACCAACTCTGCGGGTGCGTCTGTAAATGTCTGCGGGATCGGTCATTATTTCTCTTGCATCAAACATAATGTCTTTTCTGATGTCAAACGCAGGCTGGGTTGCTGTAGAAAACAGCACCGAACACCCGAAGGTCTCACACAACGCTCTCATGCTTTCAATGGTTGTGCCCGTAAGCTCACAGGGAATGCTCTGTGCTTCATCAAAAACAATAACGCTGTTGGCAATGCTGTGCAGAGAGCGCAGATCTGCGGGTTTTGATCTGAACAACTCTTCAAAGAACCTGACAGATGTTGTTACAATAACGGGAGAATCCCAGCGCTCGGCGATAAGGTGAGATATCCGATCTTCTTCACATTTTGCCATACTGTGTGATTCTAGTACATCTCCGCATATCTCGCGATAGATTTTAGTATTCTGCGATATTATCGACAGGAAAGGAAGTACGATAATTATCCTGCTTTTGCCGTGCCGTTTTGCATGCTCTGCGGCAAAGGC
>JAGAJF010000128.1 GCA_017829005.1 Oscillospiraceae bacterium
CCGTCATAGGAAACTCCCGGTGTTCGGCAGGGGGGAAAACGGCTTGTAGCACAGATTCTCTGCTCCGTCCGGGATTGGCAGGCTGAAGGCATAGGACAGTTTCAGCGGGGCGTGGGAGACATGCAAGAAACACAGCCGCATTTACCGCACCTACTGCAAATACTTCCTTTGAAGCAGCCGAATGGGAAAGGGTGATGACCTCGTCTCTGCCTGCGAAGATGATATCGTGTTCGCCTACGATAGTGCCGCCTCTGATCGCGTGCATACCTATCTCATATTTTTCACGCTTCATTCTGCGGGAGTGGCGGTCATATTCGAAGTGATACTTATCCTCAAGGACGCTGTTGATGGCGTTTCCAAGCATAATTGCGGTGCCGCTGGGAGCGTCTATTTTCTGATTGTGGTGCTTCTCGACTATCTCAATGTCGAACTGTCCTCCGAGAAGCTTTGCGGCAGTCTTTGCAAGGCTTGCAAGGAGATTTATGCCCAGAGACATATTGAATGAGAAGAAAATGGGCACCTGCTCCGCTGCCGATTTTATCTTTGCTATCTGCTCATCGGAAAAGCCCGTGGTGGCGATAACTGCGGGCGTGCCTGTTGAGAGACAGTATTCCAGAAGCTTGTCGAGTGCCGATGGGTGGGAGAAATCTATTATTACATCGGGCTTTTCAGGAAGAAGTGCAGGCTCGGAAACAATGGGGAATTTGCCGTTATCGGCGGTGTTCAGGTCAATGCCGCTTACAACGGTGCAGTCGTCACGTCCTTCGATTATGGAGGTTATAACGTGACCCATTTTTCCGTTTGCGCCTGTAATGGACACATTTATCATATTAACATTCCTTTCGTTTAGGCTATACAGCTCGGGCGGCAACAGAGCCGCCCGATTTTGATATTATTGTAAAAAATTACTTGATAAGTCCCGAGTCTCTCAGTGCGGAAGCGAGAGCCTTCTTCTTTGCGTCCTCCATCTCATAGAGGGGGAGACGGCAGGGACCTGCGGCAATGCCCATCATATTGAGAGCTTCCTTAACGGGAATGGGGTTAACGTCGATAAAGAGGGAGTTTGCAAGGTGAAGATATTTTGCAGCCATCTTTGCAGCCTCTGCACAGTTGTTTTCAAGGCAGAGCTGTGCGATCTCGTGGGTCTGCCTGGGAGCAACGTTTGAGAGAACGGAGATAACGCCCTTGCCGCCGAGAGCCATAATGGGAACGATCTGGTCGTCGTTTCCGCTGTATACATCAAGCTTGTCGCCGCACTCGGCAATGAGCTTTGCGATAGCGGAGATGTTTCCGCTTGCTTCCTTTGCGGCAGCGATGTTCTTATGCTCGGCAAGTATCTTATATGTATCGAGAGAGATGTTAACGCCTGTTCTTGAAGGAACGTTGTAAAGGATAATGGGGATATTTACAGCGTCTGCGATAGCTGTGTAATGAGCCACAAGTCCTCTCTGAGAGGTCTTGTTGTAGTAAGGTGTAACAACGAGGAGAGCGTCTGCGCCCATTTCCTCTGCGTCCTTGGAAAGCTCGATGGCATAAGCGGTGTCGTTGCTGCCTGTGCCGGCGATAACGGGAACTCTCTTGTTTACCTTTTCAATGGTGTAGCGGATACATTCTCTGTGCTCCTCATCGGTGAGGGTGGAGCTTTCGCCTGTGGTTCCGCAGATGATTATGGCATCGGTGCCGCCTGCTATCTGCATTTCGATAAGCTCGCCCAGAACTGCGTAATTAACTGAGCCGTCAGCGTTCATAGGGGTAACGATGGCAACGCCTGCGCCTGTGAAAATGGTGTTCTTCATAAAATCAATCCTTTCTCAGATCAAGTGTGTATGTGAGCCATTCGGGGTCGGAAACGCCGCCTCTGCTTTCGTAGAAGCTTCTTGCTGAGCTGTTCCACGCAAGGCATTTCCATTCGATCTTTATACATTCAAGCGATTTTGCGATACTTACAATTTCGTCAAAGAGCATTTTGCCTATGCCATGACCTCTGAGAGCTTCTTCCACGAAAATGTCCTCGATGTAAAACACCCTTCTGCCCGAAAATGTGGCAAGCTTGTAAAGGCTGAAAACTGCCATTCCAACGGCTTTGCCCTCAGCTTCGGCAATTACTCCCCGAAGCCCGTTTTCTTCTGTCATCATACGGGCAACACTTTCGGGTGTGGCTGTGCATTTGTCCGACATTTTTTCATATTCCGCCAACTCGTGAATGAGCCTTGAAAGCTCAGGAGCGTCGGCTGTTTTCGCAGATCTTACGGTGATGTCTGAACTCTTCATCAGTCAAAATAGCCCTTTGCTGCAAGAAGCTCAGCCATTAAAACTGCGCCGCCTGCTGCACCTCTGAGAGTGTTGTGGGAGAGACATACGAATTTGTAGTCCCAGATGATATCGTCTCTCAGTCTGCCGATGGAGACAGCCATACCGTTTTCAAGGTTTCTGTCAAGCTTTGCCTGAGGACGGTTATCCTCCTCAAAATAGTGGAGGAACTGCTTGGGTGCGGAGGGGAGTTCAAGCTCCTGAGGAACGCCGCTGTAATCCTTCCATGCCTTGATTATCTCTTCCTTGGAGGGCTTCTTCTCGAACTGAACGAAGATTGCCGCTGTATGACCGTCGGAAACGGGAACTCTCAGGCACTGTGAGGATATCTTGGGACCTTCTGCACTTACTATCTTATCGCTCTCGATGTGACCCCAGATCTTCAGAGGCTCATTCTCCGACTTTTCCTCCTCGCCGCCGATGTAGGGGATAACATTGTCGATTATCTCGGGCATTGTCTCAAAGGTCTTGCCTGCGCCCGAAATTACCTGATATGTGCATACCATTGCCTGCTTTACTCCGAAGTCCTTCATGAGAGGGTGGAGTGCGGGAACATAGCTCTGGAGGGAGCAGTTGGACTTAACTGCGATAAAGCCTTTCTTAGTGCCAAGTCTTTCTCTCTGAGCCTTGATTATCTCGATGTGGTCGGGATTTATCTCGGGAACTACCATAGGAACGTCGGGGGTTCCTCTGTGAGCGGAGTTATTGGATACAACGGGACACTCAGCCTTTGCGTAGCGCTCCTCGAGAGCCTTTATTTCGTCCTTCTTCATATCAACGGCGCAGAAAACGAAATCTACCTGTGAAGCTATCTTTTCGATATCCGCTGTTGCGTCCATAACTATCATATCCTTGAACTTCTCGGGGATAGGCTGCTTCATTGCCCACTTTGCGCCTACAGCGTCCTCATAGCGTTTGCCTGCGCTTCTGGGGGAGGCTGCGAGAACCTTTACATTAAACCAAGGGTGCTCTGCAAGGAGAAGTGAGAAACGCTGTCCCACCATACCCGTTGCTCCGATTATACCAACACTATACTGCTTCATCTTAAATACTCCTTTATTATTTAATAAAATTTTACAGAGAAATAAAAAAAATCGGTTGAAAACCGATCCATCATAGTGTATAATGTTAAAGTGCCTGTGTGAAACATATGACATCTGTTTCACACCCTAATTTTAATCAGGCTCGATAGCACTCCATCACATAAGCTATGATGACAATCGCATACCTCTTCGGCATACGCTCAGCGGTGAAAGCTCCGCAGGCTTTCAGGGCTTCGGCAGTATCGCCTTTCTCCGAACAGTAAACGGCTGCGGTGCCTGGGAACGGATACTCATCTTTACTGCGCCTCTATCAGTTTATCAATGTCAATTATATAATATGTTTGCGGTTTTGTCAATACCTGTTTGTAAATTTTTTGTCACTTTGAGGGGACTTTTTTATTTCCCGACAGATTTTGAAAGGAAGCTGTTTGATTTGAAGAATATAAATATTGATCTATTGGGCTTTGAAAGCAGAGAGGAGCTTGACGTATCTATTTTGGAAAATATTCCCCATGGGGAGGAGATTTCCGTTCATATTAAAAATATTTCCATAGCTCCCGAATGGGCTAAAAAGGCGGCGGAGGATATTAAGGATATTCCTAATGTTCACGTTGTTACGGAGCTTGATATCGAGACGATGAAGCGTTCGGATTTTTGGTACGATCTTCCCGAGGAGCTTATTGCTCAGACTCCTGCGGAGCCGAGAAATTCCTCGAGACTTATGTGTGTGGACAGGCAGAGCGGTGAGATTTCACACGACCGTTTTTATAATTTATGCAGTCATCTGAAAAAGGGTGATTTGCTGGTGATGAACGACTCACGTGTGCTGCCTGCCCGTCTTTACGGCGAGAAGGAGGGCACGGGTTCATTTATCGAGTTTCTGCTTCTTGAGCAGAAGGGGGACAAGGTGTGGGAGATACTTGTGCGCCCGGGCAAAAAGGCAAAGCCCGGCACGAAATTCTCCTTCGGAAACGGCAGGCTGAAGGCTGAGATCCTTGAGACTGTGGAGGGCGGCAACCGCATTGCAAAATTCGAGTGCGAGGGCAATTTCTTCACCGCTCTTGAGGACGTGGGACAGATGCCACTGCCCCCGTACATCACCAAAAAGCTGGAGGACAAGGAGCGTTATCAGACGGTTTATTCCCACGAGCTTGGCTCGGCGGCTGCTCCTACGGCGGGACTTCATTTCACAAAGGAAATGATAGAGGAGCTTCACGAAAAGGGGATAAACACCGCTTTTGTCACTCTACACGTGGGTCTTGGCACCTTCCGTCCCGTTAAGGAGGACGATGTTAAGGGTCACAAGATGCATTCGGAGCATTATCATCTGCCAAAGGAAACGGCGGAGCTTATCAACAAGACCAAAGCAGAGGGCGGACGGGTCATTGCGGTGGGCACCACCTCCTGCCGCACTCTCGAGAGTGTTGCAAGCTTTAACGATGGGGAAATAAATGAATCCGATGGGTACACGGACATTTTCATTTATCCCGGCTACAAATTCAAGGTCCTTGATGGGCTTATCACAAATTTCCACCTGCCCGAAAGCACACTTATTATGCTTGTTTCCGCTTTTATGGGCTATGACAATACTATGAATGCTTACAAGGTTGCTGTGGAGGAGAAGTACAGATTTTTCAGCTTCGGGGACGCTATGATAATTTTGTGATGGAGTGACAGTATGAAATTTAAATGTCATTGCGGATATCTGTTTGTGAACAATACGGATTTCCTGCGCTTTAAGGGTCATATAACGGCAGATCAGGATCTTGAGGAGCTTCATAATTCTGTTGAGAATTATCATATTTCCGAGAAAGAATATATAAATGCGCTGTGCAATATGAGATGCATATATCAATGTCCACGCTGCGGAATGATTTTTATTGACAATGATGACGGGGGATTTTCTGTTTTTGTGCCTGCAAGGTATGTTGATATGAACAGTATATCAGAAAAGGTAAAGAAAAGCCCCGAGGAGCATTATGGTGAAAACTGCCGTCTGCTCCAATCTGCAGGTGGAGATATGTGGCGTGGGTGGATATACGGCGAATGGTATGATGAAAAAAGAAGCTGGGAGGACGTTCCTTTAAGAAGAATTTCCATAAATCTCAATTCACGTGAATATGACGAGTACAGTAAAAAGCACTATGACAGCCTTGAAGAAATGAAAGCGGATTATATCAGGCTTGCAGATGAGCTTGCTCAGAAAAATCTAATTCGATCTGCGAGATTTTGGGTCAATGGAAAAGCTGTGACGGAGCTTTTCAGGGAATATTCGTAATTGCAGATCGTCAGGAACCTATAATCTGTGATGTTTATATGCAGTGCTTGGGATATGGAGGATTCGTTATGACTGAATATGAAATGCTCATGCGAATGAGAAAGCGCCCGGGAAATCCGAAACATCTTGAAATTTAGTGTTGCTTTGTAAAATTGGAGGATATAAATGAATGAGTAAATCTGTATGTATTCGTAATGATAATTATGGAATGTATAATGGAACTCTATACAGAATAATTTCCGTTGATAAATCTATTCAACCTTATGTAGTTGACTTGGCTTCAAATGACAAAGCAGATTTAAAAAAAGGTTTTGAAAATAGATATTCTGATTTCATGACAAAGAAATATGGGTTTGTTTGTAATAAAAAAGTTTTCATAAGCGAAATAACAGAAGCGTATGAGATAAGAACAAGTGCTTTATATCGGGGGAAAAAATGCTATGTTTAC
>JAGAJF010000129.1 GCA_017829005.1 Oscillospiraceae bacterium
CCACGTATGTCCGACTCGTCCCTAACGCCGCCAAGGGAAATGCGCACATATTTCCTGCCAAGAGCCTTTGCAATGGACTTTGCCACCGAGGTCTTACCCACTCCCGGAGGTCCGTACAGACATATTATCTGACCGCTGCCCTCGGGAGCCAGCTTTTTAACGGCAATGGTCTCGAGAATTCTCTCCTTGACCTTGTCCATACCGTAGTGATCCTTGTCAAGCTGAGCCTTAACCTTTTTAAGGTCTATCTTATCCTTTGTGAATTTGTTCCAGGGCAGCTCAAGGCAGGTATCAAGGTAATTTCTTATAACATAAGCTTCCTGCGACGAGGAAGAAGTGCGGGCAAGCCTGTCAGCTTCCTTAGAAAGCTTTTCGGAAATTTCCTCGGGAAGCGAAAGCTCGTTTATCCTGTCAAGGTAATCAAAAGCCTCGTCCTGAACGGAGTCCTCCTCCCCAAGCTCACGGGAAATCACCTTCATCTGCTCTCTGAGATAATATTCTCTCTGACTTTCGTCCACCTGCTGTCTCAGCTTATCCTGAATTTCCTTTTCAATTCCCATTACCTCCGCCTCACGGGAAAGCATAGCAAGGAGCATACCCAGCTTTATATGAAGCCCGTTTGCCTCGAGAAGCTGCTGCTTTTCGTTCACCGGCAGTGGCATACTAACGGCAATATTGTCAAAAATGCTTTTGGGGTCGTCACTTCCGATAATGGAATCTATGTAGTCCTTGGGCATACGGGGCATATTTTCGCAGTACAGCTTGAATTCGTCCTTTACTGCCCGAACCAGAGCCTCCATTTCCAGAGGGTCTATCTTCAGATTTCTCTCGGGGTATTTCTTCACCGAAGCGGTATAGAAAGGCTCGTTGGAAATAATATTCACAAGCTTTGCCCTGTAAAGTCCCTCCGCCATAACACGGGTAACGCCCCCGGGAGTTTTGAGCAGCTGCTTTACCTCAGCCACCACGCCCACCTTGTATATCTTGTCAGGCTCGGTCTCCTCGGAATAATCGCTCTGAGCCGTCAGGAAAATAAGCTTGTTTCCCTTTGCGGCAGCAGTAAGCGCCTTGGTGGATTTATCTCTCGCTACATCGAAATGTATCATTACCTTGGGGAATACCACAAGTCCCCTCAGCAAAAGCATAGGCAGCTCGAGCGGAGCCGACCTTGAAGTTTCATTACTCATAATCAAACGCCATCCTTAATAGGTATTTTGCAGACTAAATTCACAGAAGCTTCATTCCGCAAATGAGTCTGCTGCACACCCGTGCGATAATACCCCATTTGCATTGGACGGGCAATGCGTAAAAAAAGCACGGTTACACATAATATTATACAACATTTTCTCCAATAATGCAAGTAACAATTTATATATTTTTACTTTCATATTCTATGTATAAATACGTGCATAATATTGCAAAAAATCTTTCATTTCCATAAGCATTGGCATAGCGTCTCAAATTTTGCTGCGTAAAAATTTTACAAGCACAATTATAGCACATTTATTCTTTTGTGTCAACATTTTAATCAAGCAGACTTTTCATTATGCCCATATGTCCGCTATATCAAAGGATTTTTTTGAATTTTTCGCCGCAGAATTTTTTTTTGAAAAAACACTTGACAAATCGAAACCAAAGTGATATAATATAATAGTTGATTGAAGATGCGTTGCTAGCTCAGCTGGATAGAGTGACTGGCTACGAACCAGTAGGTCAGGGGTTCGAGTCCCTTGCAGCGCACCAATTTAACATGAAGGCTGTGTAGATTTCTACGCAGCCTTTTTTATTTTTAAGAAAGGACAAAAGCATATGATAAGAAAAATGCAGAAAAGCGATATTCCCTCCTGCGGAGAAATTTTATGCTCCGTATATAATAACGAGCTATGGCAGTGCCGCTGGACGCTTGAGACCGCCTGCGCTTATCTTGAGGATTATTTTAATGCAAGTAAATTCGCAGGCTTCGTGACAGAGGAAAACGTAAGGATAATCGGCGCAATGTTTGCCCACGAAAAGATATGGTGGAATAACAGCGAGCTTTTCATCGACGAAATGTTTATCATGCCCGAATATCAGAGAAAGGGCTATGGCAGTGAACTTATAAGGGTTGCCGAGGAATATGTTTCTGAGCATAAGCTTGCAGGCATGACCTTATCCACAAACAGATACACCCCCGCTCCCGGCTTCTACCGAAAGAACGGCTTTACCGATTGTGAGCATATTCTTTTTATGTGCAAGGAAGCTGAATGAAAATACTCTTCATGGCGAGACCGCAGGATAGGGATATTTATATATCTCGCACTCATAATGCAGATAAGGATATATCCGCCTGAATGCGTCAATAACGGGTCTGTCCATATAATCTTCTATAAAGAATTTATATGTGCTGTCAGGAGTGACAATAACTATATAAAAATCCTGATATGTATTTACATAGACACCATAGCTGTACATATCAATATATTCCGTCACAGGGTACACCTGAATAATATCCCTGCTGCGTATTATATATTGATTTCCTCTTTGATTGCTGTAGGTCACATATTTTTTGCCGATATTAAGCATAGCTCTTATTGAGCGGAAAACCTCACCGCTGTTATAATCTTCGTCAAATTCATCTCTTGAAAGCCCCGTTCCCGAAATAAGCTTGTTTATGCCGTCAATGAATTTCTGCTTATTGAGTATCGGATTACCGACAGGCTGAAGCTCCTGCTCAACGGGCTTTCTTTCGGAATTATCCTTTCGGTGCTTGTTATATGCTTTTTCAATTTTTCTGCACATTTTAGCCGTAGGCTGCTTGTCGGGAAAATAAAGTCCCTTTTCATCATAAGCAATTCTGATAAATGAAAGCGCCCCCAGAGCAAAACACAGCAGCGGAAGAATTACCTCCATTGATTTGTCCGCAAATTCCGCAATAAGGAAAAGTATTCCAAGCCCGCACATTATTATCCCCGACACAACTCTGTTGACTATTCGCTTTGTTTTTCTTTTCAAATCTATCCCCCATTTCAAAAATCGGGAAATACCGCTCCGGTATTTCCCGAAAATTTTTATCTGAAATCCACAAATCCGACCTTGCGGTATGCCTTTGACATTGTTTTCTGAGAAATGCGGATAGCCTGCTCCGCTCCCTTTGTGTAACACTCCTTGATGTACGCCTTGTCAGCCATAAGCTCCGCAAATTTTGTGCGTACAGGCTCAAGATGGTCTGCCACAGCCTCACCCACTGCAATCTTGAAATCGCCGTAGCCCTTGCCGTCGAATTCCTTCTCGATATCCTCATAGCTCTTGCCCGTAACAACAGAGTAGATAGCCATAAGGTTGTTGATACCGTCCTTGCCCTCGGCGTATCTTACCTTTGCCTCGGAGTCGGTAACAGCTTTCTTGAATTTTCTTATAATGGTATCCTTGTCATCGAGGATGTAAATGCAGGAGTTCTGATTTTCATCAGACTTGGACATCTTCTTTGTGGGGTCCTGCAGGCTCATTACCCTTGCGCCAACCTCGGGAATGTAAGGCTCGGGTATTTTGAAAAGCTCACCGTATTTCTGGTTAAAGCGCTGTGCCACGTTTCTTGCAAGCTCCAGATGCTGCTTCTGGTCTGCGCCGATGGGAACAAGATCTGTCTGATAAAGCAGGATATCCCCTGCCATAAGCACGGGATATGTGAACAGACCCGCATTGATGTCATCGGGGTGCTTTTCGGACTTTGCCTTGAACTGTGTCATTCTTGAAAGCTCGCCGAACTGCGTAGAGCAGGACAGCACCCAGTTCATCTCTGCATGGCACTTGTTGTGGCTCTGAATGAATGCGATGGACTTTTCGGGGTCAACACCGCAAGCCATAATAAGAGCATACGCCTCAATGGTGTGCTGACGAAGCTTTGCAGGCTCCTGACGAACGGTTATTGCATGCATATCAACAATGGAGTAAATGCAGTTGTACTCGTCCTGCAGCTTGCTCCAGTTGCGGATAGCGCCGATGTAGTTTCCTAAGGTAAATGTGCCTGTGGGCTGTATGCCGCTGAATATTATCTTCTTTTCCTGTGTATCTGCCATTTTTTAACATTCCTTTCGGGTATATATAAATTATTCTCCGTAAAGCTCCTTGGTGAGCTGTCCCAGAATTTTGCAGCCTTCGGTGAGCTGTTCATCGGTGGGAGTGGAGAAATTCATTCTGAAGCTTGTGGTCTTTGCGTTCTCATCGGTGAGGAAGGCTGTGCCCGGAACCACCGCAACCTTGCGCTCGATCGCCTTTCTGACAAAATCAAGCATATCGCTGCCCTCGGGAAGAGTTCCCCAGATGAACAGACCGCCCTGAGGCTCGGTAACTGTTACCTTTGAGGAGAAATACTTCTTTATACCCTCTGCCATAATGGTGTATTTTCTCTTGTAAATTTTCTTGAGTTCTGCAATGTGCGCCTCAAAATCATACTCGGTAAGTATTCTGTAGCATATCATCTGAGCAAGGATATTTGAATGTACATCGGATACCTGCTTGCAGACAACGATCTTTGATATTATCTCGGGAGCAGCGGCAATAAAGCCCACTCTCATACCGGGAGATACCACCTTGGAGAAGCTGCCCGCATAAATAACTCTGCCCTCAGTATCGAGAGACTTTACGGAAGGAATGTCCTCTCCGTCAAATCTCAGCTCGCCGTATGGGTTATCCTCTATAATAATAAGGTCGTGACGGCAGGCAAATTCATAAACAGCCTTTCTGCGTGCTGCGGACATACATCTTCCCGAGGGGTTCTGGAAATTGGGGATAATATAAAGAAGCTTGCAGTTTTTGTTGTTCTTCACAGCCTCCTCAAGACCTTCAAGGCTTATGCCTTCCTCGTCCATTTCAACGCCTGCAAGATTGGCGTTATATGAGCGGAATGCATTCAGACAGCCGATAAAGCTGGGGCTTTCACAGATAAGGGTGTCGCCCTCATTTAAGAATATCTTGCAGGAAAGCTCAGATGCCTGCTGACCGCCCGAGGTGATGATAAGCTCGTCTCTGTCGGAGAAGCTGCCCTGAGAGGCAAGGCGCTTCTTGACGGCATCTCTCAGGGGAGTGTATCCCTCGGTTGCGCCGTACTGGAGAGCGGCAATGGGATTTTCCTCAAGGATATCCATTGTAATCTTCTTTATCTCCTCAACGGGAAATGCGTCGGGAGCGGGATTTCCTGCGGCAAAGGCAATTATGCTCGGGTCGGCGGTGGCTTTAAGTATCTCTCTGATAGCCGAGGGCTTGAGACCCGATATCTTATCTGAAAAAACGTAATTCATAACTGTTCAGACTCCTGTGTATGTATTTTGCATTAAGCATTTAAAATAATTATACCACATATTTTCCGAAAAGGCAACATATATTTTTATAAAAAAATAATTCGCATAACAGGAGTTGGTCATGTGAAAAAGCAGGGCTTTCTTTACGGCTCGGCGGTGCTGATAATCTCAGCGCTCATTGTGAAGGTCATAGGCGCGCTGTTTCGCATACCTCTGGCAAATATGCTTGGGGGAACGGGAATGGGCTATTTTTCGGCGGCATATGGCATATTTATGCCCGTGTATGCCGTATCGGTAACGGGACTGCCTGTCGCCGCCGCCCGTGCGGTATCGGCAGCCGCCGCAAAGGGAAGGCAGGACGAGGCGGAAGCCGTTAAGCGGACTGCCCTCTCCCTTTTCGGAGGAGTCGGAGCGGTGGGAACACTTATTATTATTCTCGGGGCATATCCCCTGTGCAGATTTGTCTCGGGAGATATCTCCGCTGTCCCGGCGGTCATCGCCATTGCCCCCACGGTGCTGGCAGGCTGCCTTGTATCTGTTTACAGAGGCTGTGCGGAGGGTATGAGAGATATGTATCCCACCGCCGTTTCACAGGTCATAGAAGGCGCCGCAAAGCTTGTATTCGGGCTTTCACTGTGCTATGGGTGCCTGTACATTGCAAATAACGCTTCCCTGCTTTTTTTACGTCTTACAGGCTGTATACGGCTCGGGATATCCGCCGAGGATGCCGTACTCCCCTACGCAAGTGCTGCGGCGGTGCTTGGTATAACTCTTTCCTCCTTTGCGGGACTTTTATATATGATACTGAGAGACAAGCGTGAGAAAAATCACAGAACGGACAGGCTATCCCCTAAAGATAGGGCTGAGATAAGAAAAGAGCTTCTCAGAACGGCAATACCTGCGGCGGTGGGAGCGCTTGTGATAAATCTGACCTCTCTTATCGACCTTGTTACGGTGATGCGTTCCCTGAGATCGCTTATCAGCTCCTCACCCTGGGTATTTTCGGAGCTTCTCGGCTCGGGCATACCTTATGCTGAAATGCCGAACTACATTTACGGCAGCTTTACGGGACTGGCAGTAACAGTTTTTAACCTTGTTCCGTCGATAACGAATATGTTCGGAAAAAGTATGCTACCCGCAGCGGCGGCGGCAAAGACTTCGGGAGATATTAAGCACCTTGGGGAATGCTCGGGAGGAGCGGTGCTGGCGGCGGCTATTGCCTCCGTCCCCGCCGGGCTTGGGATAGCAGTCCTTGCTGAGCCTGTGCTTAAAACACTTTTCGGCGGCAGAGAGCTTGAGATATCTGTATGCGTAAGCTCAATGAGAGTTCTCGGAGCGGCTGTGCCCTTTGTGTGCATATCCTCGGCGGCGTTTGCGGTGCTGCAGGCGGCGGACAGAGCAGATATCCCCGTAAAGCTTATGGCTGTGGGCGCGGCGGTGAAGCTTTTGGGTAACATTATCCTGACTCCTGTGCCGAAGCTCGGGGTAACGGGAGCGGCAATTTCGACACTTCTGTGCTACATTTTCATCTGTGCGGCTTCCCTTCATATGCTGAAAAAATATGCAGCCTTCGGGGCAAAGGATTTCTTTTATATAAATTTCAGGATCTTTTCCTGCGGTCTGCTGTGTGCGGCAGGGGCATTTTTTGTCTACAGTTTCCTGTCAGATTATGGGAATACTGTAATTTCAACCGCTGTAGCCTGCCTTTCGGGGGCAATAATTTACATAATAAGTACATATTTCTCCGGTATAATCACGAAAAGTACGTTAAAAATGCTGATTTCTTAAAAAAATTTAAAAACCCACTTGAATTATTTGGATTTATCGGTTAATATATTAAATGACGGCTTTTGCAGAGCGAATAAAGCCGAAAAATTCTCCCGTTTTGGGAAGAGGTATATTTTCGATGGATTTTCAGTTTAAGGACAGGTATGATATTAACGACCTTCTGCGGATAATGGAGATACTCCGCTCGGAAAACGGCTGCCCCTGGGACAGAGAGCAGGATCACAAGTCTATCCGAAAGGATTTTCTTGAGGAGGTATACGAGGTCTGCGAGGCTATAGACCTTGACGACAGCGAGCTTCTCAGGGAAGAGCTGGGAGACGTTCTTCTGCAGGTAGTTTTCCACGCACGTATCGAGGAGGAAAAGGGCAATTTCCGCTTTGATGACTCGGTAAACGATGTATGCAAAAAGCTTATTGTCCGTCACCCTCACGTTTTCGGTGACGTTACTGTCAAGGACAGCGGCGAGGTGCTTAAAAACTGGAATGACATAAAGCAGCAGACCAAGGGTCAGGAGACATATACGGAAACTTTGAAAAGCGTATGCACCGCGCTTCCCGCACTTATGAGAGCGCAGAAGATCGGCAAGCGCGCACAGAGAGCGGGAATGGATTTCCCAGATGCGGAAGCTGCTTTAAGATCGCTTGAAAGCGAGATCGCCGAAGTAAGAGCTGCCGACAGTCCCGAAAGCGAAGCCGAGGAGCTTGGCGATATGCTCTTTGCAGCAGTAAATGCCGTTCGCCTTAAAGGCTATGATGCCGAGGAGCTGCTCACAAGAGCCACAGACAAATTCACCGACAGATTTGAAAAGACGGAAGATCTCATTCGCTGTGAAGGGAAGGATATGCGTTCCCTTGACATAGATACGCTTGACGCTTATTGGCAGAGGGCGAAAAAACAATGATCTGCGGCAGATGCCGCTACAAAATTACGGAGGTAATGAAAAATGACAAAGGCAGATCTCATCACAAAAATCGCAGAAAAGAGCGAGCTTTCCAAGAAGGATTCCGAGAAGGCTCTTAACGCAGTTATCGCTGCTATCACAGACGCTCTCACCGAGGGCGACAAGGTTCAGCTCACAGGCTTCGGCACCTTTGAGGTAAGAGACAAGAAGGAAAAGGAAGCTATCAACCCCAGAACCAAGGAAAAGATCACCGTTCCCGCAAGAAAGTCTCCCGCATTCAAGGCAGGCAAGGCTCTCAAGGACGCTGTTGACGCTAAGTAATTTAGTCAGAACATAAGGGGTAACAGTAATGATATCCCATTGCGCCGCTTCGGGTATCCCGCAGCGGCGCATTTTTTTGAAAGGAGTTTTTTTATGAGACTTGACAAATATCTCAAGGTCACAAGGCTCATCAAGCGCAGGACCGTTGCCAACGAGGCATGTGACGCCGAAAAGGTCATCGTTAACGGCAAGGCGGCAAGAGCTTCCTATGACGTAAAGGTGGGCGATATCATCGAAATAAATCTGGGCACCAAAACCCTCAAGGTAGAAGTGCTTAACGTTTCTGAGTATGCCACCAAGGAAAATGCTTCCGATAATTACAGGATAGTTGAGTGATTTTCTTGAAACCGTTTAAGGAATTTATACTCTAAACTGCATAATAATTATACACGCCGATGGTATTTTTTCAGCATAATTTGACACATAATCCGAAACCAACGTTTTGTAAATATGAAAAATGTATGTTAAATTGCTAAAAAACTTATTAGTCTAATTGTGCAAAAAGACTATTTTTTACCTGTAATGTATTAAAACCATTGACTTTTTCATCAAACAGTTGTATATTATTATCAATGAAGCGAAAACGTTTGAAAAACCTTTTGCTGAATTGCCCGTCTGAATTTTCGGACGGTACATATCTTATGACTAAAAGATTTGGAGTATCCTTATAATGGTTTCAATCAAAGATATTGCAGCTGCCTGCGGAGTTTCGATTGCAACAGTCAGCAAGGCGCTCAACGATCACAAGGATGTGAGTGAAACCACAAAGCTGACCGTTCAGGAAACGGCAAAGAAAATGGGGTATTTCCCAAATTCTCAGGCTCGAGCTCTTAAAACAAACCGTACATATAACATCGGAGTTCTTTTTTCCGAACTGACCAACAGCGGTCTTACTCAGAATTATTTCGCCTCTGTCCTTGACAGCTTCAAAAAGCAGGTCGAATCCGCCGGATATGATATCACCTTCATAAGCGGCAATATCGGCGAAAGAAAAATGACCCCTTATGAGCATTGTATGTACAGAAATGTTGATGGAGTACTCATTGTAAGCGTTGACGATTTTGTTGACGAAGGTACGGTCGAGCTTATGAAAAGCAATATTCCTATGGTGAGCATCGACCACATTTCCGAAAATCAACTTTCTGTGGTTTCGGATAACGAAACAGGTATGAGACAGCTTGTGGAATATATCGCAGGCAAGGGTCATACCAAAATTGCGTATATTTACGGCGATTCGTCAGATGTAACTTCTATAAGGCTTCGCACCTTTAAGGAGACTCTGGTTCGCCTGAATATAAAGATCAGAAGCGAGTTTCTTCTGCAGGGACGCTACCATGATACCAAAAGTACCGAGCTTCTCGTAAAACAAGTCTTGTCTTGCAGCGACAAGCCTACGTGCATTATCCTCCCGGACGATTTTGCAGCAATCGGAGCGATAAACGCATTGGAGGAGCTGGGGCTGTCCGTTCCGGAGGACATTTCCATTGCAGGTTACGATGGTATCGTGCTGTCACAGGTCCTGAAGCCGAGGCTGACCACAATCCGGCAGGATACCGAGAGACTGGGAGCCGAAGCAGCAAAGAGACTGATCGCACTGATAAACAAGGAGATAACCAATGATCTGGCACCTATGTCGATCAAAGGAAGTCTGCTTGAAGGAGCATCGGTCAAAGATTTGAACCGATAAACCAAACCTATTATATTTTCATTAAGGAAAATATAATATATCTTTAAGGAGGAAAATCAAATGAAGAATTTAAAGAAGACTATTGCTATGATCTCATCTGTAGTAATGGCTGGTTCCGTATTCGCAGCTTGCGGCGGTTCTACCGAGGGTGGTTCCGACACACAGGCTCCCGCAGCTGAAGGCGAGACAACCGTTGCTGCTGAGGGCGAGACTGAGGCTGCTCCCGCTGAGGGCGAGACTGAGGCTGCTCCCGCAGCTGAGGGCGACGCAGCTGCAGCTGACAAGCTCACAGTTCTTTGCTGGAACACAGATGATATCGATCCTATGCTCAAGCTTTTCTGCGAGAAGACCGGTCACTCCGCTGACGAGTTCAACGTAAAGAGCTTCGGATGCGGCGGTGGTGAGGCAGCTGAGAACTACGACGCTTACCTTGCAGATGCTAACAACGATGCTGATATCCTTTTCGTTGAGGCTGACTGGGCTCTCAAGTATATCAACGATGACAACGCTACACAGGCTCTCTCCAACATCGGCTTCTCCGATGCTGACTATGCTGATCTTTACGACTACACCATTGAGATCGGTAAGTCCTCCAGCGGCGTTCAGAAGGGTCTCTCCTGGCAGGCTGCAGCAGGCGGCTTCTGCTACAGAGAGGATCTCGCTGAGAAGTACCTCGGCGTAACTACTCCCGATGATTTCCAGGCTCTCGTTTCCGATTGGGACAAGTTCATGGATACAGCTGCTAAGGTTAAGGAAGCTTCCGGCGGCGAAACTGCTCTTACCTCCACACTCGCCGGTGTATGGCAGGTATTCTCCGCAGCAAGAACTAATCCTTGGGTTTCTGACAACAAGCTCCAGCTCGATGACGAGTGCAAGAAGTACATTGACCTCGCTAAGACAATGTATGACAACGGCTATGTAATCAAGGATCTCGCTCAGTGGAACAATGACTGGTATGCTGCTGGTCAGACCGATTCTACAATGGGTTACTTTGTATCCACTTGGGGCTTCGGCGATGCAATCCTTTCTCAGGCTGCAGGCGGCGAAGGCGGAGCTACATACGGCAAGTGGAAGGTTGTAGTTGGACCTCAGCCCTTCTACTGGGGCGGTACTTGGGCAACTGTTGCTACAAGATGCAACAACCCCGAGCTTGCTAAGGAATTCATCTCCTTCTTCACAACTAACGCTGAAACTGCTCAGGCTTACTCTGAGTCCAAGGGCGAGTACGTTTCCAACCAGAAGGCTATGGAAGGCGTTCTTGCTAACGGTTCTTACACAGGCGTAGGCGTTCTCGGCGGACAGAACCAGTTCGAGACACTTAACGTTGTTGCTGAGAACATCAACATGGCAGGCGGTATCACTCCTTATGACTCTGTAATCAAGCAGGCATTCAACGACGCTGTTACAGGTTACTGCCAGGGCAACTATGCTGACGTTGACGCTACTATTGATGCATTCGTTGACACAGTTGCTGCTCAGCTCCCCGACCTCGACTACTCTAACTTTGACTAATATAGCAAGGTCTAAAATCTAATTAGTTTATGTCGTGGGGCAGGCATTATTTGTCTGCCCCACAGATATAATAAAGCACTTATATTTGAGGGGAGAATTTTTATGGTTTCAGGCTCAGGCAGGAAAATTCGCTCAATCAGCTATGCTAAGTATGGTTATCTTTTTATTCTTCCATTCTTTATAGTATATGCGTTTTTTCAGGTTTATCCACTTTTTAACACATTTTATCTCAGCACTCAGAAAAGTACCACAGAAACAGGTTCTGTTGTTCTTGAATCTGTAGGTCTTGATAATTTCAGAGCCATTCTGTTCGGAAAGGGTAAAACAGTTAATGATGCCGGCGAAACTGTTTATGCCGAAACTCGTCCGTCTAAGGCAATTAAGAATGATTTTTATAGAGTAATGGGTAATACTCTTATCCTTTGGTTCGGTAACTTTATTCCCCAGATAATTATCTCTTTATTGCTTGCGGCCTGGTTCACGGACGCATATCTGAAAGTCAAAGGAAAAGGCTTCTTTAAGATCGTAATGTATATGCCGAATATCATTACTGCGGCGTCGGTTGCTGCTCTTTTCGTAATGCTTTTTTCTGATTCCCAGTTGGGAGCTATCAACTCAATGATTTATAATGCCGGACACGAAACTATTCCTTTCGTATCAGGAAAAACTCAGTCCAGAGTTCTTATTATGATCATCCAGACCTGGATGTGGTTCGGAAATACCACCATTATGCTTATGTCGGGTATTATGGGTATCAATCCCTCGCTCTTTGAGGCAGCCAACATCGATGGTGCAACTCCCAGACAGCAGTTCTTCCAGATCACCATTCCCCTGTTAAAGCCCATTATGCTTTACACAATGGTTACTTCTATGATCGGCGGTCTCCAGATGTTCGATATTCCCTACCTCTACAATGTTGGTACAACTCAGAACAAGTTTACCGAGACTATCGCCGTATTTATCTACAATCACTTCCACAATATCAAGCCTAACTACGGATATTCAGCGTCCTCGTCGGTTGTGCTCTTCGTTATTACAGCACTCCTTGGCTCGATATGCTTCGCCGTAAACAGAGACAAGGATAACACTCCAAAGGCAAAGCGTGGTTCTAAGGCACTCAAAAACAAATTGGGAGGTCTGTAATAAATGAGTACACAAATGGCTGGTACACACAGCAACTCTCAGATGATAAAAATCAGAACTACTCTCGTAACGATAGTAATGGTTCTTCTTGCGATCATCAGCTTGCTCCCCATTTACATTCTGATCGTAAACTCAACAAGACTTTCCGTTGATATCAGCGGTCAGGGTATTACGCTGCTTCCCGATCTCCATCTCTTCGACAATATCGGAACCCTGATGGAATGGTCAAGAACTAACAAGATCCAATATGACGCTTTCATAGGATATAGAAATAGTGCTTTTATCGCTTTCTCTACAACGATTCTCACTGTTCTTTTCTCAGGTATGACTGCTTACGGTATTGTGGTTTATGACTTCAGATTCAAGAATATTGCTTATACGATCATTCTTGCTGTTATGATGATCCCTGTTCAGGTTACATCCGTTGGTTTCTATCAGTTTATGAGCAAGCTCGGTCTCACCGACAGCTACGTTCCTCTGATAGTTCCCGCAATTGCAGCTCCTGCAGTAGTATTCTTTATGCGACAGTATATGAAGTCATCCTTCCCTCTTGAAATTGTCGAAGCAGCGCGAATTGACGGCTGCGGTGAGTACAGAACATTCTTCACCATCGGTATTCCTATGATGAAGCCTGCATTCGCTGTTCAGGCAATCTTCGCTTTTGTTGCAAACTGGAACAACTACTATACCCCTTCAATGATCCTTATTTCCAGAAATAAAGAACAGCTCACACTTCCTATGATGGTAAACACAATTATTTCCAATGATAAGCTTAACGATTTCGGTGCAAACTATGCCGCAATCATGCTCTCCATCATTCCTGTAGTAATTGTTTACTTCATCTTCTCCAAGTTCATCGTTGAGGGCGTTGCTCTCGGCGGCGTTAAGGAATAAGGCTTTAAGTGATCGGCTTCGGTATGTAATAGCATACCGAAGCCTTTTTCTTTTCTCAATACATAAGCTTCTTATTATGGTGATTTTCCTTTGGTTAAAATGACTGTTTTATCCTCTAAAATTTTTCTGTGTTGTTATAAATGCCGAATTTCAAATTGTACTATTGACATATTCGTGCAAAAATATTATAATAATAATATGAAAAAATTATGCTACGGTTATTATGTATATATTTTTAGGAGAAAATAGTAATGGCAAAAAATGTTAAGAAAGCTGCCGCAGTGCAGCCCGCAGTTACAGCTGTTGTTAAGAATGAAGTTCTTACATACGAGTCCATCGTTGATAGCTTTAAGGCAAGAGTAGCAAAGGCAAAGGCTCCTGTTGACGCTCGCATTGCTGCTCAGGTTAAGCTTAACGGTTCTGTTGACGGAACTCTTTATGTTCTCGTTGCTAACGGAATTGCTGTTGTAGAGCCTTTCGATTACAGAGGTGCTGATATTGAGATCGACGCTGACGCTGATGTTTTTGCAGCTGTTCTCGCCGGCAAGAAAGCTATGTTCTCCGCTATTGTAGACGGCGACGTTAAAATGCAGGGCAATGCAGGCAAGGCAATTGTTCTTGCTTCGGTTGTTTTCTGATAATCGTTTTAAATTCTCGGGGCGCTTCGGCGCCTCTTTTTTATAGGTGTATTATGGTATATTACCGATTTATTGATGACAGCAGCAACAAAAGGCAGATACAGCATAATTCCGGCATCGAGCTCCTGAAAGAAGGTCTGCACAAGGAATATGGCTTTGATATTACAGAAAACGATATTTTTACTGCCGATAAAGGGAAACCGTATCTGCGTGAAATGTGCGACTGCTTTTTCAGTATTTCTCATTGCGATGGTCTGTGCTGCTGCATTGTAAGCCCCTGTGAATGCGGTATCGACTGCGAAAATATCAGAGACTACCGCCCCAATGTTATCAAAAGGATACTCACCGATAATGAACGTAAATGGTTTGACTGTCTTGATAAAAATATAAAAAGCCGCTTTTTCTTCATCCTATGGACTTTAAAAGAAGCTTACGGGAAATTCACAGGCAATGGCATTGCCGATATGAAGAATGTTTCATTCAACTTTGAAAACGGCATTCTTCAAAGCGATAAAGAACATCTTGACTTTTTCGTTTATGAGCTTGATGGATATATCCTATCCATATGCATAAAAAAAGGGCAGTCCCCCCACTGCTCATTTAGAAACAGAATATACTAAAAATGCCGCCCTCAGACGAGGACGGCATTTGCTGTTTTATGCGATTAGAAATTACTTACCGAGAGTTACGATAACCTCGTTAACATCTCCCAGCTTGTCAGCGGGAATGTGGTTAGAAGGAAGCTTCTCGCCGTTGAGGACGATCTCCTTAACTCCGCTTTCAACGTGGTCGGGGTTGTTGAAGGACATATTCAGCTTCTTGCCTCTGAATGTCTTTGTAATGGTGTAGCTGCTCCACTCGGAAGGAATGGAAGGATCTACCTTGAGTCCTGCAGCGTCGGGTCTCATACCGAGGATACCCTCAACTGTTCCTACCATAACGGTGGAAGCGGTACCTGTGAGCCAGTGAACGTGTGCACGGCCTGCATAAGGACTGTCCTTGCCCTCAACAAACTGTCCGTAAACGTAAGGCTCAAGGCAGCGGTGCTCTGCATTGTCATTGTAGGTTGCAGGAGCTGCTTCCTTCCAGTACTTGTATGCACGATTGCCGTGACCCATAAGAGACTCGGCAAGGATCAGCCAGCCCTGAGGCTGAGAGAAGATACCTGCATTTTCCTTTGTGCACTTGTTGAAGCACTGCATAAGCGCGCCGTCAAAGCCGTGATCAACATAGGGAGGATACATAACCATTGCGCCGTAGGGAGTATTAAGCTCTCTCTCAACGCTGTCCATAGCCTTTTCAGCCTGCTCCTTGCTTGCAAAGCCGGAGATAACAGACCAAGACTGAGGATTGAGCCACATATTTGCCTCGGGATCGGTTCTCTGACCGATAA